>NZ_SFBO01000025.1:0-32033 GCF_007095705.1 Microcystis sp. Msp_OC_L_20101000_S702 | reverse complement strand
TTACAGAATTTAGTCAATCAGGTATTTACTGATGCCAATGGAGCGATTACAGGTAATCAAGGATTAGGGGTTAATAGTGCCGCCTTAGTGCAGGTAACAACCGGTGCAATAGCTGGAACCTACCTCATTATTAATGATGGCACGGCTGGCTTCCAATCCAGCAATGATTTATTAATAAATATGACTGGATTTACCGGTACTTTACCAGCTTTAGGGAACATTCCAGTGGGTAATTTCTTTGTTTAAGTGTCTAAGCTCTCCTTCTAAGTCACCTAGAAAACGGGTTTCTCGGAGAAACCCGTTTTCTGGACTTTAAAACAAAAAAACGTTTCGCTGACAAACTCTATAAAGAACGTAGGTTGGTTTGAAGCATGAAACCCAACGCCTGCTCATGTTAAGCTTTTCACGACTACTTATAGTTAATCATGTATTTCTGGCAATTTCGTGTTTATCAGCGTCCTTTGCTGCGTCCCCTACAAACCCATCACGGACTCTGGGAAATTAGGGAAGGAATTATTATTCGCTTAGAAGCGGAAGATGGACGTATAGGATGGGGAGAAATTGCTCCTTTACCTGAATTTGGTTCAGAAACATTATCGGCCGCAATATTATTCTGTCAAAGTCTCGAAAATCCCCTATCAATAAATTCAATTTTTTCTATTCCTGAACAATTTCCCGCTTGTCAATTTGCCTTTGAATCAGCTTTAGAAGATTTAAGTATCGAGAATAAATCAAGAGAATTAGAACCGAGAAATTATAGTTATTTATTGCCCACCGGTGCGGCAGTATTTCCCTGTCTGGATGATATTTTAGCCGCTAATACAACTAATACTTATAAATGGAAAATTGCGGTCAATTCTCTCAAGCAAGAGTTAAACTTATTTGAAAAATTAATTGACCGATTACCCAGGGGAATTAAATTGCGTTTAGATGCCAATGGGGGATTAAGTATTGCTGAGAGTAAAATCTGGTTAAAAATTGCCGATGAATGTCAAATAATTGAATTTATTGAACAACCTTTACCCCCGTCTCAATTAGCGGAAATGTGGCAATTAAGTCAAGATTTTACCACAGGGATTGCTTTAGATGAATCGGTGGCCAATCTGCAACAAATAGAGGAATGTTATCAACGGGGATGGCGAGGAATTTTTGTGATTAAACCTGCTATTACCGGTTCAATACAAGGGTTAAGACATCTCTGGGAAAAATATCCCTTAGATTTAGTATTTTCCTCCGTTTTAGAAACTAATATCGGCAGAAAAGCCGCTCTACGTCTAGCACAAGAATACCCCAAAAAGGAGCGAGCTTTAGGTTTTGGTGTGCAACAATGGTTTAATAATAGTGACCCCGATTGGTTAGAAAAACTGTGGACGACATCAGCAAACAATTAGCATATCTCAGTCAAAAAGATTGGTTATATGGATACAATATCCAAAAATTTTATCAATTATATCAGTCCTATTCTCGGCAATTTATCACCGCAGATAATCCTCGATTAACTATACTGCTTGCTGAAGGCAATCCCCTTAAATTCTTAGCGATATTCTTGGCTGCCGTCAGGTCAAAAAGTTGCCTATTTTTAGCTAATCCCGACTGGAAAACTAACGAATGGGAACAGGTTTTCTCTCTGATGCAACCCGATTATATTTTTGGCGAAAATATCAAGGTTTTTAACTATAATTCTCCTCCTGTCAATCCTTTGACTAATTCTCTGATGATACCCACGGGAGGAACCTCGGGAAAAATTCGCTTTGCTATCCATAACTGGTTAACTTTAACTGCTTCTGTCAAAGGTTTCTCTGAATATTTTCAAGTCAAGCAGGTTAACTGTTTTTGCCTACTGCCTTTATATCATGTTAGTGGTTTAATGCAGTTTCTGAGAAGTTTTTTAACGGGGGGAGATTTTGCTGTTATTTCTTACCATAAAATCAAAGAAAAGCGTGTAAATAATCTCAATCTTCAAGATTATTTTATCTCCTTAGTTCCCAGTCAATTACAATTTTTTCTAGAAAATGATCCTCAATGGTTAGCCAATTTTAAAACAGTTTTACTAGGAGGTTCCCCTGCATGGCCATCTTTACTAGAAAAAGCTAGAGAATATAATATTTCTCTGTCTACCACCTATGGAATGACGGAAACTGCCTCACAAATTGTCACTCTTAAACCAGAAGATTTTCGACGAAGCAATAATAGTAATGGACAGGTATTACCCCATGCTCAGATAAAAATTAATCCCGATAACCAGAAAATTATTATTGAAGCAAAATCTTTATTTTTAGGCTATTATCCCCATCTTAATCAAGCAAGCTACTTCGAGACCGATGACTTAGGTTATTTGGATGAAAGTGGTTATTTATATATCATTGGTCGCGATAGTCAAAAAATAATTACTGGAGGAGAAAATGTTTATCCTCTTGAGGTAGAAACTGCCATTAGACAAACTAATTTAGTTAAAGATGTGGTGGTTTTAGGGTTGCCAGATGTCAAATGGGGACAGATAATTGTCGCTTTTTATGTACCCGTTAACTCTCAGATAAACCAGACAATTATTCAATCCCAGATTAAGGATAAATTAGTCAATTATAAACTGCCGAAACATTGGATAAAATTACCAGAGATACCAAAAAGTCCCCAAGGTAAGATTAATCGAACCAATTTAATTAAATTAGCTGAAACTTTTTTGACACCGAGTCAAACCCCAGACGATAATTATAGCAGTTATCTTAATGGTGAGTTATGAGGGTTTCCTTTTGGGGAGACTCCGAGACGATATAATCGGGTAAAATGGCTATGGGTGCTAATCCCAGCAGATTTAAATTAGGTTTATTTTCCAAAATTATAGTGACTGTTCCAACATCTGACCGTGTTCTTTAAGCCATTGCTTGGCCTGTTCCATAGTAGCAATTTGCGACTTAATAATGTGCCAAAATCGTGGAGTGTGGTTCGATTCAATCAGATGCGCTAACTCATGAACTACCACATAATCAATTACGAACATCGGGGCTTTGATCAATCGCCAGTTAAAGTTAACATTGTCTTGGGGTGTACAAGAACCCCAGCGATATTTGCTGTCGGTAATTTTAGCCTGATTAAACCTGACACCAAGCTTTTTAGCATAAAGGTTGACACGAGGAAGTATCTTCTCTTTTGCCTTCTGAATGTACCAATCTTGAAAAATCTCGCCACCATTCTCTGTTAGTGCCTTTGGTACTCGAAAGCGATTGTTAATAAACTTTATCTCTGTCTGATCATCAACCAATTCTAAACGATAGTAGCGCCCTAAATAAAGAAGCGACTCGCCATTAACCAGTTCCTTACCCGGAGGATGAAGTGGGACTCGATACTTTTGCTCGTGGTGAATTTTTTCATAGAGCCACTGCTTGCGTGACTCTACTATTTGCTGGATCTTATCGGGATGAGTACCAGTAGGCGCTCTGACCACGATCGAGCGATCACGTTCCACGGTAATGGTCAGGGTCTTACGACTGGAAGAATAAATGATTTTATAGTCAAGTTTCATATTAAAAGTCGCTCAATTTTACTCGATTCAGCCTAAAAAATTCGGTCGTTATTTTTCTCTGCTATTTCCATCACCCGCGAGATAATCTGTTCTCGATTGTCCATAAGATTGGGAATTTGGAAAAAGTCGGGAGAGAGTAACACTTTTTGAATCTCTGCCCTAAGTTTCTTGCGAGCGGGAATGCTCTCCCAAAAGCTAGTTAATTGTAACTCCTGCTCAACAACGGTAAATACCTGTTGAGTGAGAGCGACCATCTGAGAAACCATATCGTCAGTTAATGCCGCTTCTCCAAAACACTCCCGTTTGAACATCCGAAAGAAGGGCAGCTGCTTTTTCCTGTCCAGTCCGTAGGTAGGCTCATTTTTTGCTTCTCTCGCCTTCTGGCGTAGTTTTTCCAGTTCTTGGTAAATCTTGTCCCAATTGTCTTTAAACTCCTCGAAGATGGCTCTCAGTGCTTCAGAAAAGGAGGCTTGCAGTTCGGGATCGTCCACCAGATCGATCTCGATATAGTGGCGGAGAGCGTGTTCGATTGCGGCGGCCTTTGTTTTGACTCGCTGGTGTTTCTGGACATGGCTCTCAAAGTCCTTATCCAAGATCGAGATCGGTTTAACTTTCTCGTCGATTCCCCTTGATTGCAGGTACTGGTCGGTCAGGGCCCGCAGCTTGGGTGGGATTCCCTTCATACTCAGGCGCTCGTCGCGGAAGTGCTTCCCCGCTAGTATATTCACTGCGGTGAGAGATTGGTAGTCTCTCATGTAGTTCAAGGCCTCCTTGGCGGGATAGACCAAGTTAAGGCTGCGGGTCAGCTTCTTGAAGGCCAGCATGAACTCGAATCGCACATCCTCGTCATAGAAGAGGTCGAAAAAGGCATCTTGATCGTTCAGGTCGGTGAGTCCATGTTGCTTCAAGAGTGCGATGATTTTGCGGTGGTCATCCTCAAGCTGACGGATCTCGTCCTCGGGAAAACTTAAGGTTTCCTCGATTTCTTGCTGCTCTCGCTCGTCGTAGTTATCAATGGCTCGCTTCAGGTGGTGGCCGATGCCTACATAGTCCACGACAAAGCCTTTATCCTTGTCCGCACCGCCGACTCGGTTGACACGGGCGATCGCCTGTAAGAGGTTGTGGGCCTGGATGACCCTATCGAGATACATCACCTGCTCTACTGGGGCATCAAAGCCAGTCAGTAGCATATTATTGACGATGACAATGCCCACATCTCCAGTAATCCCCTCATCCCTTGCGTCAAAGGGCAGTTTAAAGCTTTTAATAGTAGTATCGTGGCGGGTGGAGTTGCTGTATTGCTTGAGGTGGGGTAGGTCATTATGACTGCTGGAGATGACCACATCGGTCTTAAGTCGCTTCAGGCGATCGAGGTTAAGCCGGTGGGGATTCCCCTGCTCCAATTTGGCAATCTCCTCGGCCAGGGCAGCATCTAAATGCTCTTTGTACCGCACCGCCGCCTCCCGGGAAGTCGCCACCACCTGGGCCTTGTAGCCGTTGGGAAAGATGCACTGGAGATAGTGCTGCACCATATCCTTGGCTTTAGCGGCGATAGTGGGATGAGCTTCTAGGTAGGCATCCCGCGAACCATGGCCCAAAATCTGCAGCCGCTCTTGCAGGTTGTACTCACTGAAGACATCGGCAAAAGCCGCATCCATAGCTGTCTGATCAGACACCTCGGCGTTATGGGTGCGCCCGGTGTAAACAATTTCTAGGGTTACGCCGTCCTCGATGGACTGGCCCATGGTGTACTTGTCGATGTAGTCCCCGAAAACTTTCTCAGTTTTGTCGATGGGGGTGCCGGTGTAGCCAATACGGGAAGCGTAGGGGAGAGCTTTGTCGAGGTTTGTCCCCAGCAGGCTGTACTGGGAGCGGTGGGCCTCATCGGTCATCACCAGGATGTTGCTGCTCCGGTTTAGCTCCGGGAAGGTCTCCCGCAGTTCCCGCTCTTGGAATTTGTGGATCATGGCCATGACCAGATCCGAGGAGTCGCTGCGAAGTAGTTCCTTCAGTTTGGCGATGCTATTGGCGGGCTTAACGGTAAAGCCAACACTTTGGCCGGTCTCGGCGAGTTGCTGCTCTAGTTGGGTGCGATCGGTGATAAATACCACTTTCCACTGGGAAAGGTTGTTATGGCGGTACATGGCCCGCACCATAAACATCATGGTAAGGGACTTACCCGACCCCTGGGTATGCCAGATGATGCCGCTGCGCTCCCGGGGGGTTTTGCCCTCTAGGAGACGCTCCACGGCTTTCTTGACGGCACGAAACTGCTGATAACGCCCGACGATTTTGATGGTTTCTCCCTTGTTGTTGATGGAGAAAAGGGTGAAGTTGCGAATAATCTCTAGGAGGTTATCGGGGGCAAACATTCCCGCCACCAGTCGCTGCTGGTCATTGGGGGAGCTAATGCCGTGTTCTAGTTCTTCTAGGGTGCGGGGATAGGGGTCAGCCCAACGGAAGAAGTATTTTTCGGTGTGGGTGGTAATGGTGCCAAATTTTGCCTGATTGCGGCAGGTAGCTACGACAAACTGGTTATAGAAAAAGAGGGGGACATTTCCCTCGCCCTTAGCGCCGCGCTGTTCGCTGTAGCGGAGGAGTTGCTCGATCGCCTCGGCAATGGGTTCTTTGACTTTGGGAGATTTACATTCAATGACCACCACTGGCAGCCCATTGAGAAAGAGGACAATATCGGGGATGATGTGGTTTTCTGTGCCTAGAATCCGCACCTTAAACTGGCAAACGGCGATGAAGCGGTTGTTAGTTGGGTGGTCAAAGTCGATAAACCTGACGGTGGGGCTTTTTTCGCCTGTTTTACGGTTCTCTGAGACGCTGGTATTCTCCTGAAGCAGTTTAAAGACGTGGCGGTTATTTTCCAGTAGGTTGGTGCTGGGGAAGTTGGCGGTGAGTTGTTTGATGGCTTCTTCTATTTGGTCGGTTTCTAGCCAGGGGTTGATGATTGTAAGCTGTTCTCGCAGCACTGGCAGCATCACCACCTCGGTAAAGCTTTCTCTAAAAGTATCCTGTGGTTTTTGTTTTGTCTCTAAATCCAATATTTCCCAATCTAAACCGTATAGTTGGTCAAGTAAGGGCTTTTCGACCCCGTTGCGCTCATCGAGTTTGATAGGTTGAGGTGTTTTGTTCATGACCAGATAACCTTTATTTAACTGTATTTATGAGGTTTTTCGTCTAAATCTTCTTGAGGGAACAGGGAACAGGGTTAAATTGTACTTCTCTGATAAGTAGCTGGTTATAATTAAATTTAAAATGGATTTTAGGTTCGATCCCCCCTTCCCCCCTTGATAAGGGGGGTGCCGATCCCCCCTTCCCCCCTTGATAAGGGGGGTGCCGATAGGCGGGGGGATCCCCCTTAATAAGGGGGGCATCTGATAATTTTTAACACCTAGCCACTTATGAGAAACGCTATAATAGGTTATTATACATAAAAAATATTTAAGCATTAACGGATATGAACAACCAACTGGTTAAAACTTTAGCACAAATTATTAGATCCCTTTCTGAAGAAGAAAAACAACAACTAGAAAGAGAATTAACATCTAATGGAGCAATAGAAGCAATAAAAGACTATCAAAAATTATCTTTTTGTCAAACGGCTACCCCTGAAGAATGGATAAAAGCTTTTGAAGAATGGGCAGAAAATCATAGAGATAAGAATTTTCCCCAATTATCTGATCAAGATATTAGCCGAGAAAGTATCTATGGAGAACGGGGTTAAATGTCTTATACTAAATCCGTTGAGTAACGCACAGAAAACGGGTTTCTCCGAGAAACCCGTTTTCTACTCATCAAATGTCACGCTTCCTTTGAGGGGATTGATATCAGTGGTTTCGACGGGTAATATCTTCTCTGCATTATCCAACAAGATAACGCGGATCTGTTTACCTTCCCATTCAGAAGAATATTCGGCGGGAATGGTGACTATGCCGTTTTTTAGGATGGTTTTAAATTCGATCGCTTGCATGGTAAATCTATGGGCAAGGGAGTTATGTTTAGTTTAGCGAATCGTCTGATATCGAGATCATGGGATATAGATCGCCTGAGCAGTTTGGTGACTTGGCGAGGTCAATCAGGGCGTTACGATATTTTTTGATGCCGCGCCTTGCGATTTCCATTTTTTTGGCAAAGTCTGGGTATATGTTTAAGTTTTTGTGATTTGTGGGTGTTTGCTCTGGTTGCATAGGTTTGACCGATGAATCAATTTGCTGCTGTTTTTTGGTTGAGGAGGTCGGTAACTCGAACTTTGCCAGTTAGTAGGTCTTGCATCAGTCCAGTTTTGAGAGAGCGGAGTTTAGATAGACAATTGTTTGCTTGCCCTATCTCGTAAACACACAAGTCCAGCCTGCACGCTAAGAACTCTTGTTCTTCTTGCATTCGGGGTATCTTGATTGGGGTTGCTCGCATCGCCGCCAATGAAAGATTTTTGATAGTTGAGCCGGTAAGTTCATAATCATAAAATCGGTGTACTGGCTCTGACTGGAGGATGTGATAAATTAGGCGAGCATTTACCGATTTCTTGCATTTTATATACGCTGCACTTTTTCCGAGAACCACTGGCTCATTTTTATAAAATGCGATATTCCCAATCGTACCATTGATTGAGTACAAAATCGTTCTATCGTCAAGTTCAATGTAGTATTTCCTAAATTCGCCTTGATTGACGCACAAAGTATCGGAAGTAATGTGAATTGATCCATCCCCTAGGTTATTTCCATTTATGAAGAAGAATCCGGTGTTTTCAGAGTAAGCCGGGGTTGTATGTATTCCGTCACCAATCTTTGTTGTTAGTTCGTCAAGACTTTCCACCTCCCACTCAACCGGAATCCTCCCAAGCGGTGAATCCTTAAACTCATGGGTTTCTTCACTGCGAATATTGCCGTTTTCATCAATTCCTTTGGTGAGCAAGTCCTGCATTAGTCCGGTTTTGATGCGCTGCTGCTTGGCAATTAGGGCTTCGGTTTGCTCAATCGCGCGGTCTATTGTTGAGAGGATGGTGGCGATTTGGGTTTGTTCTTTAATTGGGGGCAAAGGAATGTGCATTTTTTGTAAATGCGTCGGTCCAACGTTAACTTGAGCACTTCCTTGTGTTTGAAGCTGATGCTGTATTTTGAAGTGAAAAGACTCCAGAAAAAATTTTATGTAATTATTTGCTAACCTTTTTTCGTCTTGAGTCCTAAATCGGATAGTTGAAGTATTAAGTAGCAAAGGTAAATCTTCATCAAAAATAAGGGCGATTTTTCCTATTGTTCCTGAACTTGAAAAAACCCAATCATTTACATCTAATTGAAAGTGTTTATACTCACCATTTCCCAATTTTTGAGATATAAATTGACATGAACTTCTATCAATTCGACCATTAACAAAACAACGAATATTAATGAATGGAATTCCTTCTTTTGTGAATTTATCACTTGTGATACCTGGACCTTCTTGAAAAAAGAGAACTTCAGGAAGTCTCAATAATTCCCAATCTGCTGGAAACTGCCCAGTAAGCTCATTCATAACAAATACCTCAACTTAATCAAAAAAACATTTAAAAACTCAAGAGTTCCTTATCTCACTTTGATATTCTAAAGGATCGATAGTTAGTTGAATGCTACCCGCATAAGCTGCGAGTGCCTTAAAAGACTCTGTACTATCTTCCTGTTCACCTTCCTGCAATAATGCCTCAATTTTTTGCCAATCTTGGTCATCAATAATTACCGCCACTGGCTTCAGATTTTCATCTGTGACAAATTGCTTTTTAATAGACTGCATAACCTGCTCCTAACTGACTTAATTTATTCCCTATACCCTAGTTTAACCAAAAACTCATTTAATTCTCCTAAAGTCTGCTCTCGCTGGGCCTCCATTTCCTGACTTGATACCGCATACTTATCCCAAAGATTCTCAACCTTAGCGACAAGTCCCCGCTTTTCCCCATTCAAGTAACGAGTAAGCTGCTCCGATACCCAATCATAGAGCTTTTTTAGAATCAATTTTTTCGCTTCTTCATCCCTTAACTGTCCTCCTATTTCAGTCAGTAATCCCTCAGGATAAGATAATTTAATCTCCAAGGCTTTCTTATCCTTATTAAGCGCGTTAATCTTGGCCTTTTCTTCCTTTTTACTTGCATTTAACCCCATAAGCTGATTTTGTACCTGCTCAAGTAATTCAATAGTTTCAGCCTTAAATTCCTCATCACCAACCCGTTTTAAGCGCAGCTTTAACTCAAGCTGACTCTGCTGTTCTTTAAGTGTATTCTTAAGTAACTTGATCCGGTTCTCAATGTCAGTAATAACATTGTATTCTTGTTGGTAATATTGGCGCTCTCTGGCTGCTGAATCGCCCTGGGATTGCTTCAGGTCATCTATCAAGTCTTTAAGCCATTTCTTAATCGATGCGGCGCTAACAGTTTCTTCCTCTTCTGGTTCATAATTCGCCACCTCCTGCGCTGATTCTACCGCTTCGCTTAACTCCCCTTGGACTGCACTAATCTTACTTTCTAGTTCCTCAATTGCCGCCTCTTCCGCCTGAAAAAATGCCGCTAATAAATACTGATCAGGGATAAGAGTATGATGCCAGCCAGTGTTAATAATAGTCTTTAGATCATAGCGAATCTGCTGCCACCAGTTAACAAACACCCCCGCCGATTTAAACTCATCTAAAACCCCCAAAGGAATCAGCTGCTGTTTAAGGCTGCTCAGTAATTGCTGCCGCACTTGGGGCATAATATTATTTCCCTCCAACTTGGCAAAATCATCCCGCGCTTCTCGCCACCAATTTTTAAGCGTAGTATAGTGGTCGCTTATCCTTGCTTGTAAATCGGGATTAGCTTCCAGATTCTCTTTAATAGCGGCTTTCGTGGCAATTTCTGGGCAAAAACTAGCATAGCCGGGGCGTAGGGGTCTAAATAGGGTATTTGTGTTGATGCCAAACTTAGCAAAAGTATCCTGTTGTGCGGCAATTTCAGCCTGCGGAATACCCCCGATCAAGTGAGCTTTTACATCCTCCGGTTCTGGATCTGGCGTATTATCCACATAGCGGCGAATATTAAGATTAAAGTCGTGTTTTTCGACAATTTCCGACTTATCTACCAAGCGGCTATATTTGGGATATTCTCGCTTGTGGGTAAAGACATAATCGATCTTTTCAATGTCTTCGGGGCGCAATTTATTCTGGTTTTTTCCCTCAGCATATTCTCGATCGGCATTAATAAAAAGGATTTTATCGCGTAATTCATCAGGTTTATTTTTATTCACCACCAACACACAGGCCGGGATACCCGTGCCATAAAATAACCCCGGGGGCAAACTAATAATCGCCTCAATCAGATCATCCTCAATTAAGATCTCTCGAATCAGCTTCTCTTTCCCCCCCCGAAATAGCACCCCATGGGGCATGATAGTGGCCATGTGGCCGTCGGGTTTAAGACTGGCAATCATGTGCTGGACAAACATCAGATCCGCCTTTTTCCCCTTTTCCGGGCAGAATTCGCGAAAGCGGTTGGTAAACTTGAGATTAGCCCGGCTGTAATCCTGAGAAAAGGGCGGATTAGCGAGAACTCGGTCAAACTTGCGAATCTGTCCGTTTTCTAAAATGAGCGGATCTTCGAGAGTGTCCCCGTTTTCAATGGTGAAGCGGGTGATGTTGTGGAGGATCATATTCATATTACAAATTGACCAGACTGTACCGTTAGAATCCTGTCCGTAGAGCGCCAGATTCTGGGGGTTTTGCCCCTGTTCCTCCACATATTGATAGGACTGGATAAGGAAACCGCCCGACCCCACGGTAGGGTCATAGATAGTATGGCCCGCTTGGGGTTTAACCAACTGTACCAACAGCCGCACCACCTCGGCCGGCGTGTAAAATTCTCCCCCTTTCTTCCCGGCACTATCGGCAAAGTATTTGATTAGGTACTCGTAGGCTGCACCCAATAGGTCGGGAAACTCAAAATTATCGTTGACCAGCACAAATTGGGGCTGATTGAAATGATCTAGTAAATCCTTCCATTTTTGGTCAGGTATCTTGGTTTTGCCCTTGGTGGCATTAAAATCGATGTTATTCTTCAGCACTCCCGCCAAGGCATCGTTAGCATCCTCTACCGCCGCTAATGCCTTATTGAGCATATTGCCGATGTCCTGCTTAAGGTGTTTGAGCGGCGGGACTTCCTGGCCGTTTTCGTCGCGCCAGGATTGATGCCAGCGAGCGCGAGGAGGTACGAAAAATGTTTCTCCATAGGAGGTTTCGCCTTCTAGGAGTTCGGCAAGCAGCGACGGGTCTGGGATGTGTGCATATTGTTTCTTGAGTTGCGCTTGCTTGCGCTCAAACTCGTCTGACAAGCGTTTGAGGAACAACATCCCAAAGATAAATTCTTTGAACTCGGAAGCGTCCATTTTACCGCGAAGAATGTCCGCCGCCTTAAATAGAAAGCCTTCGAGTTGGCTGAGAGTGATCTTTTCTTGTTTCATCGTTAGTTAAGTTAAATGTTCACCAGTTTAAGTGGGTGGGTGGAATTAAATTGAAAATGGATTTTAGGTTCGATCCCCCCTGCCCCCCTTGATAAGGGGGGTGCCGATAGGCGGGGGGATCCCCCCTGCCCCCCTTGATAAGGGGGGTGCCGATAGGCGGGGGGATCCCCCCTTGATAAGGGGGGTGTCGATAGGCGGGGGGATCCCCCCTGCCCCCCTTGATAAGGGGGGTGTCGATAGGCGGGGGGATCCCCCCTGCCCCCCTTGATAAGGGGGGTGTCTGACAACTTTTAACACCTATCTACTTATCTTGCTAAAGATTGACCGCTCAGGCAATAATGGGAAGGTTTATCATGCCCATTAAAGAATGCTCAACGCTTTTATTTGGCTACCGATTATAGGGGCGATACTGATTGCCTACACGCCTCTAGAGGCGAAAAAAGTGCGAGGATTAGCTCTAACTCTTTCTGTCGTTCTCTTACTGCTTAATATTCTCCTTGGCTGGCAATTTGACCCTAGTAACCCGCAAATGCAGTTCACGGTTAACCTGCCTTGGATTAATTTCCTCGGTTTCAACTATGCCCTCGGTGTCGATGGCTTATCATTCTCATTACTTTTTCTTAACAGCATCTTGACAATAATTGCTCTTTATGCTAGTGGCACAGAGGTTAACCGACCGAAATTTTACTATTCTCTGCTCTTGTTACTCAATGCCGGAGTAGCGGGGGCCTTTCTAGCGCAGGATTTACTGCTATTCTTCCTATTTTACGAATTAGAAATCGTCCCGCTTTACTTTCTCATTGCCATTTGGGGGGGTCAAAGACGCGGTTATGCGGGCATGAAATTTTTATTATACACGGCAATTTCCGGCTTTTTAGTGCTAATCTCTTTCCTTGGCTTAGTTTGGCTAACCGGTGCTGATAATTTCGCCTATAACCCCCTTTTATCGAACAATTTAGACGTTAAAACCCAATTACTGCTCCTTATTCCCCTTCTGATTGGATTAGCCATCAAAATCCCGATTTTTCCCTTTCATACTTGGCTACCGGATGCCCACGTCGAAGCATCTACCCCCGTTTCTGTGCTTTTAGCGGGAATATTACTCAAATTAGGAACCTATGGACTGCTGCGCTTTGGAGTCGGTTTATTCCTCGATGCTTGGGTGACTATCGCCCCTTGGTTAGCAACGATAGCAGCTATCAGCGCCCTCTACGGGGCCAGTTGCGCTATTGCCCAAAAGGATATGAAAAAAGTAGTGGCCTATTCTTCCATTTCCCACATGGCCTATATTTTACTAGCGGCGGCGGCCACCACCAGATTAAGCATCACCGCGGCGATTTTGCAGATGATTAGTCACGGTTTAATTTCCGCTTTGTTATTTTTGTTGGTGGGAGTAGTGTATAAAAAAACCGGCAGCCGGGATGTGGATTATCTACGCGGTTTATTAAATCCAGAAAGAGGTTTACCAATCACGGGAATGTTAATGATTTTAGCGGCTATGGCCAGCGCCGGCATCCCCGGAATGGTAGGATTTATCGCCGAATTTTTGGTCTTTCGTGGCAGTTTCCCGATTTTTCCGATACAAACGCTCTTATGTTTGGTCGCTAGTGGTTTAACCGCAGTATATTTTCTCCTGATGATTAATCGGGTTTTCTTTGGTCGTTTAACCCCTGAATTATCGCGCATTCCTCGCAGTACCTGGCCCGAAAGATTTCCCGAAATTGCTTTGGCTTTATTTATTATTGTTTTGGGATTACAACCGAGTTGGATGATTCACTGGAGTGAAAACCAAGCATCAATGTTATTAACTGGCACGGCAATCAGTCAAAGGCAATCATAGAAAGCTTTTTCGGAATTGTTAAAACCTAGACCGAAACTAACTTGTGGATAGGAGCCGAAACGTCAAAAATTTTTGGCTTTGCGGAGGGAATTAACCGTTAAAACCACCTGTTCCCCCACCAGTTCAATTTCTTCTAAAGTATTAAAACGACTCAACCCGAAGCGCAGGGAGGCATAAGCGAGAGATTCGGAGCGACCCAAGGCAGTTAAAACGTGAGAGGGGGCGGTATGGCTAGAAGAACAGGCAGAACCGGAGGAAAGCGCCACTATTGGCTGTAATCCTAACAATAACGCAGCACCGTCCACCCCTTCAATACTAATATTTAAATTTCCGGCTAATCTTTGGCTAGGATGACCATTGAGATAAATTCTGTCTAATTGACTGATAATCTCCCATAAACGGGCTTTTAACTGATTTAAGTCGCTGTTATCTTGTTCTATCGCTTTGATGCCCAATTCTACCGCCTTGGCAAAACCGACAATTTGCGGTGTAAATAGTGTACCCGATCGCAGTCCTTTTTCCTGACCTCCCCCTTGAATTTGAGCGGCGAGACGAACTCTGGGGTTTCGGCGCCGGACGTACAGCGCACCGATTCCCTTTGGTCCGTGGACTTTGTGGGCAGTTAAGGACATCAGATCTATATTCATTTCCTCCACATCTAGGGGAATTTTGCCGATTGCTTGGGCCGCGTCCGTATGAAAAAGTACCTGATACTGGCGACAAATCGCCCCAATTGCCGCTAAAGGTTGAATCACCCCAATCTCGTTATTAGCCGCCATAATTGACAGCAAAATCGTGTCAGGACGCAAAGATTTTTCTAGTAGTTCCAAGTCAATTAGGCCATCAGCACCGACGGGTAAAATTGTCACCTCAAAACCCAATTTTTCCAGATAATGACAGGGATCTAAAACGGCGCGATGTTCTGTCATCACCGTAACTATATGCCTTCCCTTGGCGAAATAAGCTTCGGCAACCCCTTTGATGGCCAGGTTATTAGCCTCTGTTGCTCCACTGGTAAAAATAATTTCTTCGGGACTACTATTAATAGCAGCGGCGATTGTTTCTCTTGCCTGTTTAACCGCAGCCTCGGCTGTCCAACCATAGACATGATTAATACTACTGGCATTACCAAAGTGTTCGGTAAAATAGGGTAACATCGCCGCCAGAACTTGCGGCTCCATCGGTGTCGTGGCGTGGCAATCTAGATAAATCGGCTTTTGAGACATATTTTTCCCTTGCGGGGGATTTGGGAAGGAGATATCCTCTGTTTTAAGAGAATCTCTGAAAGTGCATTGCTAATCTATGTTAACAAAAAGGTATCGGATAAGCTGTTAAGCATTTAAATTGCTTGTTGAGACGAGGCAAGAGGCAAGAGGCAAGAGGCAACAGTAAAGGGATTGGGGGAGATTCGGCTAATCTTAAGAATAAGTGCTTTAAATGCGTCTTAGCTTAGTAGTCAACAGCTTACGACTCAGGCCAGAACTTTAAGATTTAATAATGAGAGCGCAATCGCTCCCTGAGAGCAGTTACAATTTCCCTATTCCAATGTTGTTCAGCAACCCAACAGGATTAATAACACATATTTTCTGGCTCAATCATGGCTAAAAAATCGAAGGCATTTAGTGAACTGCTCAGGCTGCAGAAAATGTCCCAAGGATCCGAAAAACCCTTGAAAAGCTTTGAGAAGAAATTAAGAGAAAAGTCCTTGCCTTTCAAGGAAATTGTCGTCTCTCCTTCTGGGGAAGTCACAATGTCGGAAGTTCTGGAGGATTTTATCGAGCCTTACCGCAAATCCAATGAAACGAAGGGATCTATGCGAACACTGCTGACCATAGGGATAATCGCTTGGAATCTGGCGTTGTCCCCCGAGTCAAAGCGGCAAGAGATGATAGACCGAGTTTTTAATAAAGACCTTCTTAAAGGAGATAAAAGGCTCAAGGCGGATATTCAAGGGCTAATCGACGAGCTAATCGCTAGGAAAAACCGTTATTTCTCGGAAAACAAGCGGATGATTGTGGATTTTGAGTTAAAAGAGCTAGGAAGCGAGTATCATCTCTCGGTTGCCTCCAGCTTGTCGCCCGAATTTTCCGAGTCAGAGTTTGCCTTCAAAGTCGGCGACTCGGTCATCGTCAAACAGGGTGTACTCGACCCAGATTTGGGGACTGACATCGGTGGTTGGCAAGGAAGAATTGTGATAATTGAGCGGCAGAGCAATCTCATCGGCATTGAATGGGATAGCATCACCCTGAAAAACATCCCCAGTTCGGTGATTGACCAGTGTGAACTGGAAAACCTAGACTGGGCCCAAATGTACCTCTCCTCAACGGATGTGGAATTAACCCAACCTCGAGATACAGAAGAAGATGTGGCCGCCATCATTGAGCAAATTCAGTCTAACATCGTTGAAGCTATTTAGCAGAAAAGAGAAAGGCGATTCCGGCGGTTGGCCGACCTTGACCCTGAGGAGAAAATGGCGGCTTTAGACGCTTGGAAAAAAAGACTTGATTCATTACCCTATTGACCATCGAGCAGCGATTTAGAGGAGAGAAATTTGAGATGGATGATTCCCAGAAATATGAGGCTGACTGTCAAAAGATAAGAAAAGTCAATCATGAATTACTAAAGGATTTCGAGAGTTGGCTAGAATCATCAGGTTTGTCGGAAAAAACCATTAATAATCATATTTCAAATATAGATTTTTATATCAACGAATATTTACTCTATGAGGATGCAGTAGAAGCTAAAGACGGGGTAGATATGGTCGGTGACTTTTTGGGTTATTGGTTTATCAAAAAGGCCCTGTGGGCCAGTCAATCAAGCCTCAAGGCTAACGCAGGTAGTCTGAAAAAGTTCTACACTTTCTTACTGGAAAAAGGCCTAATAGATAAAGATGATTTGCGAGAACTTAAAGAAACCATCAAGGAAGAACTGAGTGAATGGCTGGAAACCCTAGAGTGATACGATGACCCATTGAGTGAAGATATGTGGGATGTTTGGTGATTTTAGCCGAGGGGCAATCCCCCACCCTCTGGCTGGGCAGCTATAATATCATTGTCAGGACACAATAAGAGCGAGACAATGGAAACATTAAAATTAGAAAGCTGCCAGTCGATTCTTAAAGCTGGTCAAACGACCACCGAAAGAGCGTTAGAATTGTTTGACGCTCTCGACCCCGTGAGTTTAGACTTTATGCTCGGTCTTTGGCAAGGTTCTGGACTTCAGACAAATCACCCCATGGATGGTTTATTAGAAGCATCTAATTGGTATGGTAAAGAATTTGTCGATACTGAGAATGTCCACCCCCTGTTATTTTTAGATGGTCAGGGAAAAATTTTTAAGGTGGCACCTAATCCCACGGCCATGAACTGGATTTTGAAGCTGCCGATACTGAAAAATAATTCTCTGAAACCTTTGCTGATGCTGACCAATTCCTTGCTAAAAACAGAGACAAGTCAGGCTAGACTGCGAATGATGGAATATCGGGACAAAGTTAGCGCCACGATGATTTATGATTATTTGCCGATTAATGACTCTTTTCGGAAAGTAGATGATAATACGGTGCTGGGAATTATGGATTTTAAAAACTTTCCCCAGCCTTTCTTTTTTGTTCTCAAGCGATGTCAAAAACATTTTAATTCTTGAGGTTGGATTTGAAATTGTTCGCGCTCGTCCAGTTGCCAAGCTTGTAAATCGATCGCTCGCCCTGAAACTACGGAGACAATTAAATAAGTATATCCTGACCAGGCTAATTGGCGATCAATTTCCGAGGGAATGGCGGCATGATCGGGATGGGAATGATAGATACCGATAATTTCTAGCTGGTTTTCCCGGGCCGATTTTTGAGCTTGTAAAAGCACTTCTGGGGCAATACTAAAGCGGTTTTTTCTATTGCCTGACCAGTTATTTTCTGTTGCTTGTATGCTGATAACTTCGGCTGCTGTCTCGGTAATTTTTCCTAGGAGTAACCCACAACATTCTTCGGGATAGGTGGATTCTGCGTGGGTGAAAATAGACTGGTAAATTTTTTCTGTAATCAGGATCATAGGATGGAGTAAGCGGGTCTCAAATACTATGGACAACAGGGTAAGCGCATCTCAATTTTGTCCCACCATTTTTTTGCTTCTAGCTGGCTATTTTGTCACCCGCCAACTGAGTTTAAGATTAACCCAAAAGTTCCAAACCGTGACGATAGCGATGGCGATGAAGTTAGCTAGATAGCGATTGATTCCTAAACCATTAAAGAGAAGGTTGAGCAGCAAGACGTTTAAAATTAAACCGGCTAAACAGATCAAATTGAACTTGAAAAATCTTTTCCAGCGTTTATTCCAACCCCGTTGACGAGCAGATAAATCGCCAAAAGTCCAGCGATCATTCCAGATAAAATTATTAATAATTGCTAATTCAGCGGCGATGATTTTACTGCGGGTTAATCCCCAACCCAAAGCGGCGGGATCACTGAGAAGATAGAGGAAAGCCATATCGACAAAAACCCCGGTTAATCCCACTAAACCGAAGCGAATAAATCTATCTAAAGGTAGATTGACAATTGCATCTAAAAACCTTAATGGCCTTTGAGAGCGCAAACGCAGCAGATGGAAGATATATTCTAGCCATTGTTTCCAAGTTACCTTACTTTCCCCCTCTAGCCGCTCTTGGAAGACATAACCCACTTCTCCGATGGTTTTGATGCGACCTTTGCCGATGACTTCTAGTAAAATTTTGTAACCGGTGGGATTGAGAATCGGACCGGCGATCGCTTGACGGCGGACCATAAAGTAACCGCTCATGGGATCGGAGACGCGACCGACCACCTCTGGCAGTAGAATTAAACCGAGGATTTGAGCGCCGCGAGAGAGAAATCGTCGCAGCAGACTCCACTCGCTCACTCCTCCTCCTTCGACGTGACGACTAGCAAGAGCTAAATCGGCTCCTTTTTCGATAGTTTCGAGGAGATTATAGAGAATTTCGGGGGGATGTTGCAGATCTCCATCGATTACTCCTAGTATCTCACCCCTTGACCCTTGCCAACCCCGCACCACTGCCGACGCTAATCCTTTTTCTCCCTGACGACGCATCACCCGCAGTTGCGGGTAATCCGGGGTTAATTTGCTGGCTAATTCCCAAGTGCGATCGGGACTGTCATCATCGACGATAATTAGTTCATACTGATCGGGAATTTTTTGATCGAGTAATTGACTGAGATTCTCGACTAGGGGAATAACGTTATCTCGCTCGTTATAGGTGGGAATAACTAGAGATAATTTGAGTAATTGCGGCGAATCTCTGAGAATATAACTATTATTGCTGGTAATTTCTTCAATTTGATCTAAAAAAGGAATTTGCAAAGAGCCGACGGGGGTGGTTAAAAAGGGATAGGGTGGAGAGTTGGTCACTCGCTTACACTCACAGACTAAAACAGGTTTAGAGACGCACAATTTACCGGCAAAGTTGTTGAAACCAGAATTTTGAGCTAACTACTGGCGATGCGGAATCCTAATACACTATAGCGATTATCCGGACCAAATTGGCCTCGACTAGCGGAGCGACATTCCCTCAATTCTGTCCCCCAACCACCTCCACGCAGGATGCGATAACGATTGCCGGTGCTATTAGGATCGGCCGGCCATACTTGGTCATCGCTGGGAGCATTTTTATAGTTGCGATGCCAAGGATCGGCACACCATTCGTATAAACTGCCATGTAAATCGTATAATCCGAAGGCATTTGGGGGAAAACTGCCTACAGGGGTGGTTTTAGCTCGAAATTCGCTCTCTCTTTCCACTGCATAGGGAAATTTAATGGCATAGTAGTTAGCGAATTCACTGGTAAGGGTGGCACCAAAGTAGAAGGGTGTGGTAGTGCCGGCACGACAAGCATATTCCCATTGTGCCTCGCTTGGGAGTCGATAGTTTCTGCCGGTGGCCCTGGAAAGTCGATCGCAAAACTCGATCGCATCATACCAAGAGATGCTATCGACGGGTAAGTTATCCCCTTGGAAGTGGGAGGGATTGGGTTTTAAATCGCGGTCAATTTTGGGCAGATTAGCGACAATTTGCCATTGTTTTTGGGTTATCGGGTATTTACTCAGGTAGAAACTGTTCACCTTGACTAAGCGCTGGGGTTTATCACTACCAGTAAAGTCTCCTTTTTCTCCGTCCGGTGTCCCCATGATAAAAGTGCCAGCAGGGATAGCAATCATCTCTAATCCCGCAAGGGTTTCGCTGTAGTATTCGGCACTGCGGGAATTGCGCTCGATCACGAAACCGCTAGGATCGAGAGTGACGGTTTCAAAGGAAAAGCTTTGTCGGGGGGGAAAAGAGGAATTTTGGGGGGATTGCGGGGGTATGATTGCTGTAGCGGTGGAGGGGGAAAAAATATTTTTTCTATCTAGAATCGCTGCCAGTCCGACTCCTGCACCGATCAGACTGATCCACTGGCCAAATTTACGTCTGTTTACTTTAATCATCCCGATTTTTCTGTCATTATCACCCCATCCATTATACCATGAAATTCTGACTCTTATTTAGTCACTGCCACCTATCCTTAATAATCGATGCCCAGCTTTTTGACTGTCCATAAACATTGGTTGATTGCAGCAATTATC
Source organism: Microcystis sp. Msp_OC_L_20101000_S702 (assembly GCF_007095705.1). Taxonomy (NCBI): domain Bacteria; kingdom Bacillati; phylum Cyanobacteriota; class Cyanophyceae; order Chroococcales; family Microcystaceae; genus Microcystis; species Microcystis sp. Msp_OC_L_20101000_S702. The sequence continues at coordinate 11,601 of NZ_SFBO01000025.1, read as the reverse complement.
ACCTGCTTAGGTGCTTTTTTGCGAATCTATAATTATGATTCTTTGCCTCCAGATAATTGGACTGCTGACGAATATGCTTTTGCTTGGAGTGGTATGAGTTTATTACAAACGGGTATCCCCACCAGTTGGTCATGGTTGAGTCCCACGGATAATTTTCCTACGGTGGTTTGGGAAGCGAAAAATATCCGTTATCGTTTGGTGACTCCCTGGTTTGATCATCCTCCTTTATTTGGTTTATTGGTGGGTTTATTTGCTCTTTTAGGAGGAGCAAAGACTTTTTTTGATTGCAGTTTAACTATTATTAGAGTTCCTTCTTTATTCTTAGGTATTGCTGCGATAGTTTTGGTCTATTTACTGGCTCTCAAGTTGAGTAATCTATCGATCGCTATAATCGCTAGTTTAATTTATGCCACCAATCCCAATACAGTTTTCCTCTCTCGGTTAGCTATTAGTGAAAATTTAATGATTGTTTTGTGCTTATTGATCGTCTTACTGTATTGGCAATACTATCAAAATCATCGGAAAAAATATCTCTACATCGCCGCTTGTTTAGCTGGTTTGGCCTGTTTAGTCAAAGTAACTGCTATTTATTTAGTAGTATTATTAATTGTCCTCTTGATTTACGAAAAGCAAGGACGAGAGGCTATTTATGTGACTGCGATCGGTGCTTTCTTTTTCTCTCTCTATTTTCTCTACGGTGCTATCTATGACTACGATTTCTTTCGGAAGATATTTCAAGAACAATCCCTGCGCTTCGAGGACTTTAACTTTGTCAAATATCTAACCACTCCCACGGTATTTTTCGAGGATGGTTGGCTAATTTTTAGCTGGTTAACCCTCTTACCCTTTCTCCGAAAGAATCCCGCTAGTCCTCAAGTTAGATTACTCGCTTTACCAGTAATCCTCTACACCTTAATTTTAGTTGCCACGGGAGCGCAAAGTCACTTTTTTACTTGGTATATGATTCCTTTTTATCCGTTTATGTTTATTATTCTAGGCATCTTTCTTGATGATTTTCGCCAAGAAACGGACGGATTAACTGCCTCAATTATTTTTATCTTTCTGGGAGTTTGGTCGATTCATCTCAATCTAACAGCCTGGATTTTAGCTTCTCCCTACGGCCGCTATTATTTTATGATCGGTACGGCGGCAATTCTGGGAGTATTCTATCTCAAGGATATCTTTGGTCTCTTTAAAAAATTCTGGATCGATCGCTTTACTTTTCTGCTCTTCTTGGCCCTGCTGGCAGCTAATATCAATGTGGTGTTAACCTATAAGTTTTCTGGTTAAAACTTAGCAAGAAAGGAACCCGAAAAGGGATAAATTGGCCCGGGAATCGAGAGTAAACTTAACCCGGATCGCTGACTTGAAAGAGGGTGTGGGGTGTGGGGTGTAGGAAAGGAAACCTCTTTCATCTGTGGGGGTGAAAATTTTTTCATCGGGACTGACTCAGGAATAACTTATTCTTGGCCAGTTCCAGCCAATGTTAAATTTATTAATAGACTGTACTGCATTTAAACTGCGTATTGAGAATTTTAGTACAAATGCTCAAACTCCTTTTCCCCGCTCATAGACAGTCTTAACGAGTAATTTAGATAGTTAACAGTATAGACTCTTTAACCGATTGTCCCCTAACCTTTGCACTGAACTGATAAATGTCGATCGATTTTCGCAATCTTAATACACTTTGGGGTTCTATTTTAGTCGAAACATTGGCCCGTTTGGGATTGAAGATAGGGGTGGTTTCTCCCGGATCGCGATCGACTCCTTTAACGGTAGCCTTGGCAAGACATCCTCAGATTGAAGCTATTCCCATCTTAGACGAGCGCTCGGCCGCTTTTTTTGCCCTGGGATTAGCCAAACAATTATATCAACCGGTGGTTTTAGTCTGCACTTCCGGCACTGCCACGGCTAATTTTTATCCCGCAGTCATTGAAGCAAAAGAAAGTCATGTCCCTTTATTAATTCTAACCGCCGATCGCCCCCCAGAATTGCGTCATGCTCATGCCGGTCAGACTATCGATCAAGTCAAACTCTACGGTAATTATCCCAACTGGCAAGCGGAAATTAGCTGTCCTAGTGCCAATATCGAGCGTTTACGCTATCTCCGTCAAACTATCATCCATGGGTGGTTGCGCTGTCTCGATCCTGTCCCCGGAGTGGTGCATCTGAACTTACCATTTCGGGATCCCCTCGCACCAACTCCCGATCTAGAAATTAACAATTTAGAGGCTAATTTTGACCAAGAGGCTTTTTTTAGCCATATATCTCGGCAAAATATCCCCATTAACCACTCAATTCTCGAAATTCCTTCTTTACCCCGTCAAGGAATTATCATCGCGGGATTAGCTTCCCCGCAAAACCCTGAAAGTTACTGTCAGGCGATCGCTAATTTAGCCCGATCGCAACAATATCCCGTCTTAGCAGAAGCTTTATCTCCTCTGCGAAACTATGCAGGGTTAAATCCCCATCTGATCACTACCTATGATTTATTATTGCGGAATGCTGCCATTAAAACCCAATTAACCCCCGATGTTGTCCTACAAATTGGCGAATTACCCACCAGCAAAGAATTACGGATCTGGTTAGAAGAAATCGACTGTCCGCGCTGGATTATCGATCCCCATCCCGATAATTACGATCCTCTACAGGGAAAAACCGGACATCTCAGGGGAAATATCGAGCAATTAGGGCATCTATTCCCAGAAAAACCCGATAATAACCGAGAATATCGAGAATTATGGCAAAAATTCGACCAGCAAGCTAGATTTAAAATTGATCGCCTTTTGGCAGCAGAAACTAAACTGATTGAAGGAAAAATCTCCTGGCTGCTCTCCCAATACCTCCCCCCCCGCACCCCGATCTTTATCTCTAATAGTATGCCTGTTCGCTATGCCGAATTTTTTAACCCGCCTAGCGATCGCAAAATTCGTCCCTATTTTAATCGCGGGGCCAATGGCATCGACGGCAACCTCTCCACTGCAATAGGAATGGCTTATAAAAATGTCCCTAGTCTGCTATTAACGGGAGATTTAGCCCTATTACACGACACAAATGGTTTTTTAATCAAAAAATATTTTGTTGGCTCCTTGACCATAATTTTAATCAATAACAAGGGGGGAGGCATTTTCCAGATGTTGCCGATCGCTAAATTTGACCCTCCCTTTGAAGAATTTTTTGCCACTCCCCAAAATATTGACTTTTGCCAACTCTGTCACACCTACGGTATTGATTACCATTTAATCAGTGATTGGACTGATTTTAAGCAAAAAATCGCAGTTTTACCGGAATCAGGCATAAGATTACTAGAAATATCCTGCGATCGAGCTTTTAATACCCAATGGTTCCTCAGTAATTATGTGTGGGGTGTGGGGTGTGGGGTGTGGGGAGAATAAAGCTGCCTATTGCCTATTGCCTATTGCCTATTGCCTATTGCCTATTGCCTATCCTGATAGGTAGCATATACTCAACGGATTTAGTATTAATTCCCTTTTTCGAGAAAGTGAATACAATGGGTGGAAAGAGTTAAGTAGTCGGACATAAATTCTGTTGTCTATCTTAAGAAATGTAAATTGCCGCAATTCTTACTGACTCCTGACTCCTGACGACCGACTCCTTACCCTACAGTTAACTTTACTTTTGTCCAACTACTTAAAAGGGTCCGATGAATCGACAAAGACGGCAAAAATCAAGACAATTTTCTCCCCCCAGATATTCTATCTTTCCCTGGGAGCAATGGCGATGGGGAGTGACTTCTTTGGTGATTAGTTTAGTCTTGTCCCTACTGATTTTAAAACTGAATACCTCTAGTCTCTCCACTGCCACCATAGATACTTTAAATCCCTCCACGGTGGGGGAGAATTTGGCCGGTAAGAGCCTAGATGAGTTAGAAAAGCAGAAAATCGCCGAATTTTTGCAAATTACCCCGCCAGAAACCCTCTTAACCATCGATCGCACCCCTTTGTTTATTCTCCACGACACAGCTTGGAGTATGACTGCGGGTAACATCGAAGAACAGAAAAAATATGCTCGCGGTCCGATGAAATTGGGTCCTAATGTTTACATCCCCCGCAAACGGAATTCTAGGAATAGAGATATTTTAGACTCGATCGCCCGGCCTTTTTTTGAACGTCACCGTCCCACAGCCACTTTTTATGAACAAGCAGCCGAAATGCTGCCCGCAGACACCAGAGATCAATTAGTGCGTCAACTGTGGCAACTTACCCCAGAAACTATCCGCGTCAAGGGTTTTGCAATTGCTTTAGAGGGTGTTCCCTTGAGTACGCGATCGGCCTCTGAGTTAGAAAAAAGAGCGAGAATTTGGTTAAATACGCCTTCAGAAGCCGTCTTTAAGCGTTTAGTCAAAGAATATCCGACAAATTACTTTGATGGGGCAAAAACTACCGCATTATGGGCAACAGAAGCGATTTGTCAGCAGCTATCTCACCCTAATTGCGATCGCTTGCAGCTGGTTTTTGCCGAAAGAAATCGTCGGGTTATCTCCAGCGTTAACATTGAACTGGTACAGGCGCCGGGATCCCACTGTTTGACCAAAGGACGTTTGCAAACCCTCCCCGGTTACAGCGATTTTCAATACCAGCAAACGGCGAAATATTATCTCCTCGCAGCCTTACAAACGGGACAACTACCGCAAATTGTCAGCCATTTTGCCGTCGATAGTTTTCTGATTAATCAAGGAAAATATCCCCATTGTGACCCCCGGGGTTTTGATCTACAACGTCTTTACAATCTCATCAGTGAAGCTTTGGATTATGACCCCGGCACTGTTTATGGTATCGTCCCTCGTTACGGCACAAATATTATAGCTGGTGATAATATTTGGTGGCATAATCGAGTTTTTGATGCGGCCAATTTACCCACAACTTTAAATTAGACCTGATCATTTAGAAATATCCACTTCTCCCAAAGCTTCTAGATAGGTAATCGCCGCTTCTAAAGGAGAATCGTAGCTATAGGAAAACTCCTCAAACCAGCGTCCTTCCTCCGATTTGGCATCCAATTTATCTAACCATTGCTTTGCCTTTCTAGTTAAAGCTTCTCGCTTGCGCTGCTGTTTTAATGCCGACGCTTTTTCTTTTTCCGCTGCCTCCTGTTGTTCCCTTTCTTGGTTTTCTAAGGCTAAAGCTTTTAAAAGCGCATCGGTACAAGAATCGCCGGCATAATTAACCTTAAATTCGGCTGGGAAACGCTCTTTTTCTTGGCGAGAAGAAGAGGACGGCATCGGTTTTTCCCGATCCCGTTTCTGGTATTCTGCCTTCATTTGTGCCAGTAAATCTTCTATTTCTCCCATAATGGTCAAGTTAGAAAGTAAAAAGTTAAAAAGATAATTGCTCTGATTGCCTCTGCCTTAATAACTAAGTAGCTAGTTATAATTAAATTGAATATGGCACCCCCCTTAATCTCCCCTTGATAAGGGGGGTGCTGATCCCCCCAAAAGCTTGGATTGACTGATAAAATCGAAAGTAATACCCGATGTCTCAAGTTAATCGGGGGAGGATTTTTGGGGAATTTATCTCAGTCATAATTTTACCAAAAGTAGCGGTCGGGGTGAATAGTGGTTTGACGTTGTTGGGAATTGTATTCTAGCAGGTATTTTCTGGCGATTACTTCCTGTTCTTCTAATAAGAGTAGCTCATTTTGTCCAATTTCTGTATCGGTAGAAAGGAGGATGACTTGAGAGGAAGCAGCGGGAAAGTAACGTTCAACTAAATTATAGCGATGGGAAGAATCTAAACGTCCCAGGGGTGTATCGATAGCGATGGGTAAATCTCGTCCGGAAACTCGCGCTAATCCCCACAAAAAAGCGATCGCTAATAGTTGTTTTTCTCCGGCAGAAAGACGGTGTTTAGGCACATTTTGTCCATCGGGACCAAAGAGAGATAGACCAAAAGTATCAGCATCGATCGCTATTTTCTGAACTAGATCGGACTTATGCAATAAATAACGAAAACATTCCGCCACTTCTCCCTCTAATCTATTTAATTTTTTTAAAGTTAAGCGTTCTTTAAATACTTTTAAAGTTTGCTGTGCTTTGACAATAGCATTAACGATATGTTCGTTACTTTGCGATTCTAAAGCTTTCTCACTATAGGCAAATAATTCTTTTTTAGTTTTCTCAATTTTCTTTTTGATTTCCTCATAATTTTTGTGGCTTTGCTCGTATTCTGCTTGAGCATTTAAATACTTTTTCTGAGCGGTTTTTAAGTTATTACTCAGGGTTTCGTATTCTTCGGGAGAGGCTGCTACTGCTAATTCTCGCTCTAAATTATCTAAGTCAGCTTCCAGATTTTTTAATTGTTCTATTGCTTGATGAGCGAGGTTAATTTGTGCCGGTAATTGATGGGTTAAGACTCGATTTAATAACTCGATCGCCTCCTCGTCTAAATCTAAGTAAGAAGTAACCAAAGAATCGTTATCCTCAGCTAAAAACTTATTTTCTTGCTCTAAAAACTCCCTAATATTCTCTAATTGTTCTAAAGTTAAACTTAGTTGTTTTAAATAAGCAAGTAACTTTTTATCTCTAGATTCTAAAACCGATTGAGCGACTTGAGCAGATTGAAATTTTAGCTCTTTTTCTCCCTGAATTTTAGCAGCTTCTAGGAGAGGAAAAATTAACTTTAATGGTAATAATTCCCCCGCCAATTGACCTAAATATTCTCTCTGTTTATCTAACTTTTTATCTACCTCCTTTTTTCTGCTCTCTAATTGACTTCTTTCGGCGGCAATTTTTCCGCCATCAATGCGAAATTTATCCGAGACTGCATCAAAATCATTTCTAACCAAATCTAAATTTTTTTGTTGAGTTTCCATCTCTTGCCTAGCCAATTCTAAATCTTCTTGGTACTGGGCTAATTTTTTCTCAATAGCTTCAATAGTTGCCAGTTCATTTTCTGCTGCTAATAACCGGCGCTTGCGACTAGCTAAAATATCGAGATCAACGGCTAATCTTTCCGCTAATTCTAACCCTAATAAAGTCTGCATCGAATCTTTAACACTGTCAGGAGGTACATCCTGTTCTGCCAATTCTTTTACCTGTTCCCCATCAAATAAAAACAGGTTAGAAATACCCAAAGGTAATAAAGTTTCAATATATTCATCCCAAGTATTAGCTAAGGCAGGATCGGGCCAATCTTCATCTAAAATACCGAGGGTATCCTTACCATCTTTAGGCTGTTTTGTCCAGTATCTAACGATACGATATTGTCGCCATTGTTCATTAACCAGATGTTCAAAAGCCAGTTCTATTCTAGCTTGATCGATGAGGGAAGCTTGATTATTAACTGCTTGACTGAGAAACTCGGCATAACTTAAATTATTGCGAGTAGAACACTTCGCCCGCGCACCGTACAAAGCCAAACGAATCGCATCCATTAAAGTAGTTTTACCGCCCCCATTCATACCTCCCAAAAGGATAATCGGACAGGGATTATTATCTTTTTCGGGACGTAAATTAATCACTTGACGACCGGCGTAGGGTCCGAAATTTTGCAAAACTAATTCAGTAAAAATCATTAATATTCAGCCTTAGTTAAGTCGAAAGTTTTAGGGAATCTCCTGTGAAAATTATACCTGAAAAAGTACCGCAGATATTTTTTATACCCAAGAGAAAAACCCCAGACTCTATACTATAGCATTGATCACCAGGGTCTAGATATAATTAGAGTCTGCTGATTTTTACTTTCTAGTTCATTACTGGACATTAGCTTATTTTTTAAAAAATCGCTATGATCGGCGTGAAAGTGCCAACATAGGGGAGAAAATTGCTATGATCACGATCGGCGAATATTTATGCCAGCGTCTCCATAATTTAGGGGTTAATCATATTTTTGGGGTGCCGGGGGATTATGTCCTCGATTTGATGGATGTTTTGGTGGAAAGTCCGATCAAATTAGTTTGCACCTGTAATGAGCTTAACGCAGGTTATGCCGCCGATGCCTACGCGCGAGTTAAAGGTATGGGTGCTGTCTGTGTCACCTACGGAGTCGGGGGGTTTAGCCTCGTTAATGCTGTGGTCGGTGCTTACGCTGAAAGAGTTCCCCTGGTGGTGATTAGTGGAGCTTCCGATCGCTCGATTCGCCGGGATAATTTATTATTACACCACACCACGGGCGATTATAATCTGCAATTTTCCATCATGGAAAAAGCCACGGTTGCCTCGGTTATTCTCACTAATTCTGCCCAAGCAGCTAGTCAAATCGATCAAACTTTAGCAGCTTGTTTGCATCACAAACGTCCCGTGTATATCGAAATTCCCCGGGATCTGGTCTATCGTCCCTGTATCCCCTCAGAAAATCCAATTTATTTAACCGATAATCTCACGGATACCGCCGCTTTAGAAGAAGCCATTGAAGAAGCGGTTTTTTTATTAGAAAAAGCGGAAAAACCAATTATTTTAGCGGGGGTAGAATTCCATCGGTTTAAACTCCAAGATAAGTTGCTGAAACTTTTAGAAGTAACGGGTTATCCCTTAGCTACCACTATCTTAGGTAAGTCGTCAATTTCGGAAATGCAGCCGCAATTTATCGGCACTTATGTGGGAGCATTAAGTCGCGAATACGTTAGTCAACGGGTGGAAAATGCCGATTGTGTCCTCTGTTTAGGGGCGATTATGTCCGATATGAATTTAGGGGGATTTACGGCTAATTTAAATCCCAATAATTTGATTAATGCCAATTCCGAGAAGGTAAAAATTAAACATCACTTCTATCAACCAGTATTCCTAGTGGATTTTATCGATGGTTTAATTGATAAACTAAGTCACAAAGAAGCGGCTACACTAGAGATTAAACCCGCGGCCGAATTGAAGGATTTAGAATTCCTACCCGTGCCAGAGCAAAAATTAACTAATGCTCGTTTTTATGAGCGAATGAATCATTTTATCGCTCAAGAATCTTTTGTTATTTCCGATACAGGGGACGCAATTATTGCCACGATTGATTTATTGATGCCTCAAAAAACCGACTTTATTGGTCAAGCATTTTATCTCTCTATTGGTTATTCAATACCCGCCTGTTTAGGAGTAGCTTTTGCCGCACCAAATACTCGTCCTATCGTCTTTGTGGGGGATGGTGCTTTTCAAATGACTGCCCAAGAACTTTCGACAATTATCCGTCACCATCTCAATCCAATTATCTTTTTAATTAATAACGACGGTTACACGATCGAGCGGGTAATTCAGGATAATATTTATAATGATCTACAACCGTGGAAATATCATCAATTACCGGCAGTATTTAACGGGGAAAGTTGGAGTTGTCAAGTCAGGACAGAAGGGGAATTAGAAAAGGCTTTATCGATTGCCCAGGGTAACATCGATCGCCTATCATTTATTGAAGTACATCTCGATCGTTTTGACTGTTCCCAAGGCTTAACTCGTTTAGGTCAAGCTTTACGTTCACCCCATGCTTAAACTGGTTATGCTATTAGGTTTTGACTGTGTGAAGCTGCCCTAAGACACCAGACTGAAACTCTTTTCGCTCCCAAGAGTCAACAATTAAGATACAATCGGTATCTTAATCAAAGTGTGATGGTGACAACCGCAACTAAAAACCCTATGAATGCTTTTTGGAAACAAATCACCCTACTGAACTTTTCCCCCGCTTCTTGGTCAAAATATAGCTATCTGCATCGTTTCGTCGGCCTTTTTAGTCAATGGCGACAGGGTAGCCGGTTTGTGGAGTGGACAGAACTGATGGGTGCGCTGTTAATCTCTCTTCTTATCGCCACTGCGCCGTTTTTCTCCACCAGTCAAATCGGGTTTTTATTGTTAGCAATAGCGGGTTATTGGCTACTCTTAACCATTGTGGATGAAGGCAAAATCGGGGTGACACCGATTCACATTTTAGTGCTTTTATACTGGGGAATTGCCACGGTTTCCACGGCTTTTTCTCCCGTTAAAACCGCAGCTTTGGAAGGATTAATTAAATTAACTCTCAATCTCATCTTTTTTGCCTTTACTGCCCGAATTATGCGCTCACCACGCCTAACAAATTGGATTCTGACTACTTTAGTTTTAACCGCCTTAGCAGTCAGCATCTACGGCATTCGTCAGCAAATTTTTGGTGCGGAACAGTTAGCAACTTGGAACGATCCCACTTCAGAATTAGCGGGGGATACTAGGGTTTATAGTTATCTAGGTAATCCTAATTTATTAGCTAGTTATTTATTACCCGGTATTGCTTTTAGCGGTGCAGCCTTGTTTGTGTGGCAGGGATGGCTACCGAAAATTTTAGCGGCTTTATTAACTTTAGCCAATGGTGCTTGTTTATTTTTTACCGAGAGTCGTGGCGGTTGGATTGGTTTGATGGTCTTAGGAATTGTCTTCTTATTGCTATTATTTTATTGGTTCAAAAATTATCTACCGTTATTTTGGCAAATATGGCTTTTACCCTTAATTTTAGGGGGTTTAGCCGTGGTGGTTTTAGGAGCGATTTTATTGGTGGATCCGCTGCGAATTCGGGTGATGAGTATTTTCGCTGGCCGGGAAGATAGTAGTAATAACTTTCGGATTAATGTTTGGGATGCAGTTATCCGCATGATTCAAACTTATCCGCTTTTGGGCATCGGACCGGGTAATGATGCTTTTAAGAAAATTTACCCCCTATTCATGAAGCCAAAATACACGGCTTTAAGTGCCTATTCTGTGCTATTAGAAATTATGGTAGAAACGGGAATCATTGGTTTTACCTGTTTCCTCTGGTTATTAGTCACAACTATCGGCCAAGGCATCCATCAAATTAAACTTTTACGCGATAAAATGGATAGTCAAGGCTTTTGGTTAATCGGGGCAATTGCCGCTATGGCTGGAATTCTTGCCCACGGTTTCTTTGATACAGTTTGGTATCGTCCCCAAGTTAGTACCCTCTGGTGGTTAGTTTTGGGTTTAATTGCTAGTCGTTGTTATTCCCCCGCTAGGGGTTTTGATCCTGGCAATTCCCTCCTCTAGGGGGGGGCGAAATGGGGGAGCATTGAGGAGTTATTTCAAATTACGGATAGGACTGCTCTGAAGGGTATTTGAAGCTCGTGTAGGCGCAGGCGAGGGGGATTATTAAGAAAAATCACAAACCCCCCATCCTACCATCTCTCGGTGGGCAAAGCAAGAGATAATTAAATTAGGGTTGGCTGAATAAATCTAAAAACCTTGTTGGATAATATCTTTAGGCTTTTTTGAAATCAAAAAGTGCCAGCGATTGGAGTGATTGGGGGGAAAATTCAGGGACTTTTTCCCTAAAAATTAGGTAATTGACTCCCTGAAAATGGGTAAAACCCCACACCCCACACCCCACACCCCACACCCTGCCACCAGGAAAAACTTTTCAGCAAACCCTAAATTAGATCGTTTCCCAGTTTGTTCCGCGCTTGGCGCGATTTCCCAACTGCAATAACGAGAGTAAATCCCTGTGGCCGTTATAGAGACGAGGGAGGAAAATAATGGATCGTTCTCTTAAGTGGGCCGTTGCGATTGTCATCGGAAATTTTGGGTCTGAAACCCCGCCGTTCTAGGTTGGCTTTACGTTAGAATTAAAAGGCCAGTCTCGAAAACCAAGTGGACGGCGCAGCACCTTGAAAACTCGGCTTAGG
>NZ_SFBO01000024.1:0-53163 GCF_007095705.1 Microcystis sp. Msp_OC_L_20101000_S702 | reverse complement strand
CCTTTTTTCTTAGCATAATCTGATAGTTTCATGTGAACTGCAATGTAAACTTGTACTAACCATATTAGCAGTTGTTTGCAGTCATTTGCATATATTTTTTACAAAACTTTACAATACTGATTAGGGAGCGATCGCCCCTCCTCCTCAAAATCGCCCCTCCTCCTCCCCAAAAATGATCGCCTCTCCTCATCCAAATCGCCATTCCCCAAAAATTGCTCCTCCCAAAAACCATCGCCCCTCCCCATCATCAAAAAATGATCGCACTACAAGATCAGCTACAAGCTCGGCGATCGCATTAATAAAAATCCAAAAAATCAGATAATTACGGTGAATAACAATCAATTTAGTGCGTTACTACAAGAGCGATCGCACTTATTGACCTCGCCCTGGCTTACAGTCGGCAAAACTTAATGCCTCTGTGTCTAGAAAACTAGCGATCGCCATCTCAAGGATTGCTTCAACGGGATAATCAATTTCAGTAGCGCGAGCAATCAGGGCATCCTGAATCCAGTCTGGTAAGCACTTTAAAATATTTTCCGCATCCGCAGACGAGATTTGCTCCGAAAGTTTCACTTGCATGGGTTAGGACTCCATAGGAATTTGAACATTATACGGTGGCTCAGTTGCCCTTAAAATGATCGCCTCTAGTTCTAATAGTAGCGCAGGGTTTTTTGAGTAAGGTATTGTCTGCACCGCAATTCGTACATCTTCACTTGTATATTGATCGAGCCAAGCCCACAAAAAAGCTTTGTGTCCACCTTTAAAACGACCTCGTAAGCTTTTGGTTTTACCAATGTAAAGCAATCCCTGATATCTATGTCTGACTGCGTAAATACCAGGAAGATCGGGAATTTCGCTAAAATCACGGCTCAAGGGTTGGCATTGCTCAAAGGGAGTAAACGCAATTGCATCTAAGACGTTTCTTGCTTGGTTCTGTATTTCAAAGTTGTTCGTTGGCACGGAAGGCAGATTATCGATTATCGAACTCATCATGCCACAAAAAAAGGCACATTACACTTCGTTAATGCACCCCATAGAATCAGCGATCGCACTTTCAAAAGCAAAAATGAACACAGTTTTAAAGTGTAATCGACAAGATGACGGCGATCACAATAATTTTATTTTCTTAGCCAATTGATTAAAAGATTTTTAATGCGTATTAGTCTTTCTGGTGAGATAGTTCCTAAACGTGCATTGATTACAGATGATTCGACACTTGTTAATCGTCCTAGCCGAATTAAAGAAGCCACTTTAAGTCCAGTAGTAATATAGTCAGAATCTGAGGTATTAATAATTTCATCAAATCCTAGAGTAGCTTGATGAAGACGAGAAGAAATTAAAGCAAGTAATAAATCACGATGGCGACTTGGTGAAATAGCAATAATTAAAGCTAGACGTAGTTTTCCTGATTTCAAGTCTGCTTGAGGAAAACGAATTAGAACAATATCACCTGGTTTCATGGTTGATAAATTTCTTGAGCATCTGCTAGGGAATATTCAATTTCATCTTCTTCTTTGAAAAATTGCTCTAATGAAAATTTTTGCCAGTCTTCATCTTGCCAATTAGTATATTCTGAAATGTTGTTTGGCTCAGGGGAAATTAATCGGGTAAAGTTGGCAATTTTTTCAACAATGTCATCAGGTAATCGGTCAATCTGTTGGTGAAGTTCTTCACGAATTGTAGCAGACATAAGTTAAATTATTTGATTAAGGTGTAGAATTGATGGTATTGATTATAACTCAGATATTGGGTGGTAATTTGGGAAAAAGTAATGTTGGGTTTCCTTACCTCAACTTAACCTACAAGATCGCTTCTCCTCCTCTCCAAAAGCGATCGCCCCTCCTCCTCATCAAAAAGCGATCGCCCTTTGCGTTCCTATCCCAAGCAATGGCAGTTTTAAAGTTTAATCCACAAGATGACAGCGAATAACAATCAATTTGGTGTGTTACATTTATAATATAGATATTTCAAGTAAAAATCATTTCACCAACAGATCATGCTTAATTCTATTAACGCATTATTTGACGGAAAGGTCTTTCATCCAGAGCAACCCGTTACATTGAAGGCTAATACTCGTGTCCGCATTATTGTTGATAACTTATCGGATGAAAATAATGAACTCACTTCTTTTTTAGAGACAGCAGAATCATTACAACTAGACGGCCCCTCTGATTGGTCAGAAAATCTAGATAAATATTTATATGGTGAAGAAAAAGAGCATGAACCCTGAGAAATTTCTCGATACAAGTTATGCGATCGCTTTATCTTCATTTACGGACGATTATCATCATAAAGCACTTGCCATTGCCCAACAATTAAAAACTTCAAAAACACCTTTAGTTACAACCAGAGCCATTATTTTAGAGATTGGCAATGCTTTATCTAAACAAAAATATCGCTCTAAGTCAATTACATTATTGTCCTCATTAGAAAAGGACAGAACAGTGACAGTTATTCCCTTATCGGAAATTCTTTATCAAAAAGCTTTTCAACTATATTGTCAAAGAAACGATATTATTGTAATGGAAGAGCGTAGAATAACGGAAGCATTAACAACGGATATTCATTTTCAGCAAGCTGGTTTTCGAGCTTTGTTGAGAGATTAATCTCAGGGCAGGCGATCGCCCCTTCTCCTCCCAAAAAAAAACGATCGCCTCTCCTCATTCCCCAAAAAGCGATCGCCTCTCCTCATTCTCAAAAAGCGATCACCATTCCCCATCATCAAAAGAGATCGCCCCTACTCATCAAAAAACGATCAGACTTCAGATCGCAAACAACACAGTAGAATGTGTTAGCGTAGCGTAACGCATAATAATTACAAAATCATCATGATTAAAAGCAAAAAGGCGCGTTAAGGAACGCACCCTACAAGATCAGCGATCGCACTACAAGATCAGCGATCGCACTCTTCGCATGATTACATCATCATAAACCACCCACCCCAGTCATCGGGATTGCTATAGCTATTATTGTCCGACTCATCATAAAATTGCCACTCTACAGCAATGGTTAGCTCTCCCTTCTCATTTTCCTTCTCGGTAACAATATGACTTGGGATCTTGTCATTGCCAGGCCGCGTTTGATCCAATAGTTCGTATGCTATCAATATCTGAGTTTCTTGAAGCGATTGTTTATCAAATGGTTGGCTTGTAAATTCAATCAGAGTATTGAGAGAGTTCTTCTCCTCGCCAAGTTGAGCGAAGCACATTCCCAGTCCTAAAAATGCAAGAGCCTTTCTATCATCCTTTTTTTCCAGCGATAGTGCTTCACTAAAATAAGTTCTAGCTGCTCGCAGAGAAGATTTCTGCTCTTTCAGCAATTCTCATTTTGAAACGATTTTGCGTTGTTTCAGCGATATAGAGATTCGTTAAGAATTATTAACCCCTCTATGTGCAAGGGTTTTAATGTCATGAAACCTTAAAATGAGAATTGCTGCTGCTCTTTTGTAGAGTTTGCATTTCTAGCGTGTCTAAGTTCGCGCAACGCTGTTTCAAGCTTCGCTGAAGCGAGCTTGTCAACTTTTACTCCAAGAGACTCAATTAATCCGAAATATTGAGCCACTGCCTTAGCGGTGTTAACCGCAGAAAACACATGTTTTATCGTATCAATTGTAATCATCATATCAGTTCAAAAGTTAGGTGAGTGTGATCGCAGATCTTGTAACTTGGATTAAGGAACGCAACTATGGGGAATGATAATCTAATTTTCGAGTTACTGCAATCATTCTCTCTGACAAAGTTTGATCGCCGAACTTTATCACCTCAACCCAAGCAACAGATCGGCGATCCAGCCAGATTCTCAATAGGATTACTTTAACTCAATTTCCCCTGGTCGCCAAGTCTTATCAAACCAAGGCTCAAGCGGGCCATAAAGTCGAAGAATCTTGTTCCAACCCGTTTCAGGAATCGTCTGCACCCAATTATTTTCCTTATGATTAAAAGCAAAAAAGCGCGTTAAGTAACTATTTTTTCAGTCAAGACGGCAATTAGCGATCGCCCCTCCTGATCAAAAAGCGATCACACCATGAGAAGAAAACCTGATCGCACTAAAGTCCAAAATAATCGCAAATCAGATAATTATTGTTAAGAAAACAATTTGGTACGTTACATTTCATTAGCGTACCCTACAGGATCACCGACCATACTAACCGGTTGCTTGTCGAGAGCAATTTCAAATAAAAATTCAGGGGCAAAGTCTGCTCCGTTTGGCCATTCTATTGTCCGACTATTTACATATACTTTTTGAAATAAACTTTTATCTTTTAAGGGTTCAAAGATTTCCCCATACAATTCTTGTTCTAAATCTACAATCCCTTCTATTCCATTATTAAAGGTTAGCTTTAATTGATACTTATCCAGATATTCCACACAGATAACATGAAGAAATAGCTCCTTTTTAGGGAAGGGGATCGATTCTGTTAAGAGGTTTTCTTTGACGCGCATTTTCCCAGTTCTCCAATAGTTCAGATTGGTGTAGATCAAGCCACTCCCATATTAAATTTAGTCCTCTTTTAGGCATTTGACCACAAACTTCACCTGTGTGAATCATTATAACCGCTTCATAATCTTGATACTCGGCATGGATATGAGGCGGATTGTGATCGTTATAGTTCATGGTGATTTTTATTCCATAGAAGCTTGATAGAGTGGGCATGAGTAAGAATAGTAATAAAGGTTGCTTTCTAAAAGTTTTCCCCCTATTGTAAGCGATCGCCCTTGGCGTTCCAGCAATGACAATTTTAAAGTTTAATCAACAAGATAACAGCGATTACATTGAGCCTAGTCATAATGAAATTTACAACTAATAATAATAATTTTTGTCTCTGTTGGTTCCCCAATCCAATACATCTGTCTGTCTTTGTCGCAGTTGTTTGGCCGTTTCTTCTAACCAAGCAGGATAGTCTTGTTCGTATAAGTCTTTAGTTGTCATAACCTATCCTCTTTAGCGCTGGTCAGGTATTAGATTTTTATTTTCTTGACGCTTATCTAACCTGAAAAAAGAGGGTCTGTAGGAAGGCACGGATTCCCATTCTATATATAAGTATCTGTCAAGTGCGGAGATTTGTCAAGGGTTTTTTTGAGGAAATCTGCCGGAATTTGGCCGTTAGGAGAAGAGATTGTTTCACTTTTCCCTGTGAGCTACAATAAGCAGATGAGCAAGAGGATAGGATTACAGGAGTTTTAACAATGCGGTTACTACGGGTTCAGGTTCCTGACTTTCGAGTGTTAAAGAATATTGATATTAGTTTCGAGAAAGACTTTTTTCCTCAGATATTCCCTATCGGTAGTCAAAATGGCGGCGGCAAAAGTACCCTTCTACAATTAATTTTTATCTTGCTTCATTGTTCTGGTGATCCAGAAAAAATAGAATATGTGGTAAATGTACTCCATCGATGTCAACTAGAAGATGAGTTAGACCAGAAGACCCTAGCTATGTTTGAAATTCTAACCGACAATCGGGAAGAAGTGAAACTAGATTTTTTTATTTGCAGAGATGCTTATATAAAAGACTTGGTATCTAATCTTGACGGTCAATTAGTATATCATTTTGGGGATGTTTATATAAAAGGCTGTGTATCTGATCTTGATGGTCAATTAATATATCTTTGTCGAGCCAATAACCAGAAGAATCAAGAGATATTTTTGTTGTGTAAGTTTAGTCAAGCCACCCAAGAAGAATTTCAATTATTCATGAAAGAATTATCCTCAAAAATATTTTTAGCCGCACCTTCAACGCAAGTTTTTATCTTTTTACCCAAAGCTACTAACAAGAGTCTTTTTCAGATAAATCAAGGGAATCCAGACTCTAGTAACTATTATTTAGCCATGGCAGATATTAAAAAGAAACTTAGCAACTTATTTACCTACGATTTTCTGCCAGTTGAGCTATTGATTAATTACTTTATCATGGCTCGTGATCAAGATTTTGCCCAAGCTATAGAAACTGGTGAATATGGAAATAATTATCAACTAAGAAGACAAAAATTAAATTCAATTTTATCCGACAAAGAAATTAATTTAGATAAAGATATATCGGGGATTACCTTTAAATTCAAAGGAGACACAAACGGAGAAGAATTATATCCAGAGGATTTGAGTCATGGGGAACTGAAGCGATTAAGTATCTATCTGTGGCTAAAGTATCGTAGGATAAAAGATGCGATTGTCTTGATGGATGAAATTGAGATTGCTCTCCATCCCGACTGGCAATATAGAATTATTGAGGACTTGCAGGAATGGGAACCTAGCAATCAATATATCTTAGCCACTCATTCCTATGAACTCTGTCAAGCTTTAACTCCCGCTCATGTTAAAGAGATAGAACCAAAACTATTGAAATAAAGATGGAGAAACTAACCCATGAGTCTTAAGGAAACGGAACTTTTAGAACATTGTCAATTTATTCTGGCAAACCGTCAAATTCGTAATAAATTTGTCATCCTCTGTGAAGGGGAAATCAAAAAAACTGCCGGCAGGTTATCTCCTCAATCCTATCGAGCTATGGAAGATTTTCCCGATGCTAATTTTTATAAAGCCTGTGTTCCTAGGGATTGGAGACAACAGATACCGACTTTTTTTAACTGTGGTGATAGAAATGATGTTTTAAATACTTACTTTAATCTTTTGCGTTTGCATGAAGAGAACCCAGAAGCTTCTTATTTAAATCCTCAGCAACTGTTCGCTATCGTCGATTTAGACTTACAAAATAAACGTTTAGATGATTCCTATCCATTTAAGGATTTAGAGCAAATTTTTGAGGACTTATATAAAAAATCACTGATTAAAGTCAATCGGGTTGGACAGCATAGAATTTGGGTGACGGGATTGATTCATAAAGAGTGCTATTTTATTTTTCCCGATACTCATATTCAATCAATTCTTAGCGAACATTCGGCTGTTTATCAAAATTCCGCTGCTAGGCTAGAAAATATTTATCTTGATATGGCAGATAAAATTAAGGATGATGCCGATTTAAAAAATAATTTTTCCAGAGTTAAAGGGAGAATTTCTCATTGTCAAAACCTAGAACTATCGGAAGTGGAGAAATTACAGCTATCTTGGCAAAAACAATATCAAGTTAGCCACGACAATAGCCAATCGGAATTAGTGCTGGCTCTGTTGACTATCAAAAAAGCGAAGCAATATTGGTTAGAAGTTGAACCTCCAGAGGACCATACATCACCCCCAGAAAGATATAGAGAACAACTGGCACTACAAATAGGAAGATTTTATGCTCACAATAGCGATAATCCAAGCTGCCATATTTCCCATCTCCTAAAACTGCTGAAGCTAGAACTCAACCCCAGGGAGCAGGAATAAATTTAATCGCATTATTTGACCTAAAAAAAGAGGGTTTGTAGGAAGGTACGGATTCCCATCATATATATAAGTATCTGTCAAGGGCGGGGATTTGTCAAGGGTTTTTTTATTGAGATTTTGTTAATCATCTCGAATACCGTGCATCATGGATTAGTAAATGCTCCGAAAGATTGGCAACACTCCAGTTTTCATCGTTATGTTGAAGAAGGAATTTATGATCAGATGTGAGGAGCTTCAGAAAAGCTGATCTTTGATAGTGATATTGGTATGGAATAAAATGTAGAAGTGAAACCCAAAAAATTCAGGTAAGAAATAAAGGCAATGTTGGGTTTCGTTACCTCAACCCAACTTACAAGATCAGCGATCGCACTACAGGATCAGCGATCACCTTTATCGAGAAGAAATAGCTACCTGCACATTCGGAGAAAAATTCTCGATTTTTCGAGAAGCATTAAGAATTTCAATCCCGATTACATTACCTGCTTGATCATAGTCAAGAATAACCCCCGGACTGATTGCCTCACTTTCTTCTACGGGTGTGTCATGCCAGGTAATTGTTAAAACGTCAACTTCAGCATCATATTTAGCTTTCATTTGATAGCTGCCTATATTTTCTAAGTTTACTGGTTACATATGGTGTAACAATTTTTTGAGGCTCAACTAAGTCATTAATGTAAATTCTCAGAAGATAAGTTTTATTGTTAATGGCGACAAACGTACCTTGATAAACTTTGAGTCCATCTTCTTCTAAAATTTGCTCAGGATTATTGAGGATGTCCTGCAATATTTTTAAAGAGATTTGGCGTTGAATAATTTTTTCTTCGGCATGGTGACTTAAAATAAAGTTCACGAGGATTTCGGGTTCTTCGGTTTGTCTTATGCAATGGACGGGGTTATAAGGAATGAAACCTTTATAGAGACAGACATTGCCGCAATTTTTGTCAATTGTTGGCGATCTGGAGCGAACTAATCAATTAAATCTCTTGCCAGATAAGGATTGAGTCGATTTATGCCCCCCTATCGAACCATACCAAGTCCCGAAGATTATTGTAATGGAAGAGCGTAGAATAACGGAAGCATTAACAACGGATATTCATTTTCAGCAAGCTGGTTTTCGAGCTTTGTTGAGAGATTAATCTCAGGGCAGGCGATCGCCCCTTCTCATCCCAAAAAAAACGATCGCCTCTCCTCATTCTCAAAAAGCGATCGCACTCATCATCACAAAAAATGATCGCCCTTTACGTTCCTATCCCAAGCAATGGCAATTTTAAAGTTTAATCAACAAGACGACGGCGATCGCACTTAGAATTGTTACCAATAAGTTATAGGGGGTTTCCAACGTGTATAAAGTTGAGCATATACTCCAGCCCATGACTTGCTATTTCGACTTTTTATTTCCGTTCTGAAAGAATTATTGCCAAGTTCTTTAGTTAAATTTTTTCCAAATACAGATTTAGATATTTTGATAAAGTTTTCTTCTTCTGCTTGTATCAATTCATAGTATGATATAACAGCTTCTTTAGCCTTTTCCTCGGTGTTTTTTATCTTCTTTGAGCTTGAAATACTACTGATAACAGTCGGTACGCCTTCAATCACAAATGCTACAGATTTTATTGTATATCCTTCTATTTTCTCTCTTGCTTCTTTTGAATAATGATAAAGATGATAGTAAAAATATAGTTTAGATTCATCAAAAGCCTTATCTGATTTTGTATTATCATTTAGTAGTTTATAGCAAAAGGCAATAAAATTACTCGCTATAAAAGCTTTAGCATAGTTATTTCGAATTAGATCAATTCTCCTAAACCAATCCCAAGTTTTATATTCTTTATAAGATTTAAAAAAGTGTCTCTTCCTCTTTTTAAAAGTGTTAACGCTTGTATTAATTCATAGTCAAAGTTTTTTCCATCCAAGTCATTTGTTATAATTTTTATGGCAGTTCTAATATCTTGATTCCCTGTTTCTAAAAGAAAAGCTTTAATTGATGAATTTTGTAACTTAGATAAAGACTTACAAACTTTTAATGCCATTTCGCCACCAGGAAAATTAGATACAATAAAAGGAAGAGCCTCGCTTAATATATCTAAATACACATTTTCTGTAGAATTTATTAATCTATTAAATTCTTTGAGAACTACTATATTATCTTCAAACATAAGTCTAAGTCACCTTATTTAAATTTAATTAACGGTGCGATCGCCGATCCTGTAACTTGGGTTAACGAACACAACCCAATGATAACCTCATTGTCGGTTACTGCGATCACTTTCTCTGATGGAATGCGATCGCCGATTTTATTAGGGAGAAAAAAGCTAATGTTCGGTTTCATCACCTCAACCCAAGCAACAGATCGGCGATCCAGCCATATTCTGGATAGGACTATTTTAACAACTCGATTTCCCCTGGTCGCCAAGTCTTATCAAACCAAGGCTCAAGCGGGCCATAAAGCCGAAGAATCCTATTCCAACCCGTGCCCGGATTTGTCTGCACCCAATTATTTTCCTTACCCGCAAGCGGTTTCGGCCCGAAATAAATATCTACAGAACCATCGGCATTAACCAAAAGTCCCTTTGTCTGACTACCGACCTGGGAAACTGTTGATCCGCCTGAATCATCGATCGCGTCTGGTGACTGTAAAGAATCACTGACCAGAATAGTAGCACGCTAGGATGTTTTAGCGTAACGCAGAATAATTACAAATTCGTCATGATTAAAAGCAAAAAAGCGCGTTAAGTAACTATTTTTTAAGTCAAGACAGCAATTGGCGATCGCAATTACCCCAAAAATGCTCTATACAGTGCTTAATGCTTTGATTTTCGCTATCTCTGTTTCTAAGTTGGGAAGTTTTTGATTATATTTTTGGGCTGTTTCTAACCATAAATCTTTTACCATCAGTAATTCTTTTAGGGTTTCTTCTAAGGTTTCACCCTGAGCCAAACAGCCAGATAGTGCTGGAATTTCAGCGACAAAACCGCCTTCTTCACAGGGATAAATAATAATTGGATAATTCATCTTTAGTTGTCTCCGATAATTTCAAGGACTCGACGAATATAAACAGATTTTACTTTTTTATTATGAACAGGTATGATCAAAATAATATCATTTCTTTTAAAAATGTGATGGCTACCTGTAATTCGATCAAGGGAAAACCCTTCTAATTCTAGCAGTTGACAAATATCGTTGAATCTTGCGTTATTAGGACTATTCTTGAGTAGTTCTAGTAGTTTATCCCTTTTAGACACGAGTGAATGCCATTCAACAATGAGCTTGAGCAGAAATCCATTTTAACCCAAAAGGAGAAAACTTTTAAGTACCTAAGCAAAATTAATTACACATTTCGATAAAGCTTTTGCCTTTTGCCTTTTGCCTTTTGCCTTTTGCCTTTTGCCTTTTGCCTTTTGCCTTTTGCCTTTTGCCTATCCTAACCAAGAAATTAATTTTGCACGACTACTTAACAATACACTTGTTCTAGCATGGCGGTAGTGAGAGATTTTTGGCCGTGATAATAGAGACGACGATTGAGACAACCGATCGATTTAACATAGGTAGATAGGGTTCCCAGATCATGGGAAATAATTAAAATGGTCATCCACTCATTCAATTCTTGCAACAGGGAAAAAATACTAGCACGCATTTGGGGATCGACACTGGCAGTGGGTTCATCTAAAATCAAGAGACGGGGTTCTACCGCTAAAGCGCGAGCGATATAAACCCGTTGGCGCTGTCCTCCCGAAAGTTCAGCAATCGATCTTTTTTTCAACGCTAACATTCCCACACTATCTAAAGCTTTATCTACCCTTACCTCATCTTTTTTACTATAGCCTTGCCAGAGTTTTTTGCTGCTCAATCTCCCCATTTTTACCACCTCACCCACAGTGATGGGAAATGAGCGATCGCACTCGACAAACTGCGGCACATAACCGACTAATTCCCGACCTTTTTCGACACTTTGCCCCAAAATACTGACCTCTCCCCGCCAAGGTTTAATTAATCCCAGTAAAACCTTAAGGAGGGTAGTTTTTCCTCCTCCATTCGGGCCGATAATTCCCAGGAAATCTAATTCTTCAATGGTTAAATTAATATCTTCGAGGATAGGTTCCTGTTCGTAGCCGGCCCAGAGATTATTAATGGTAATGATCGTTGACATATACAAGCAATTACTGATTTAAAACTGTGGCCATTTTTTGGGAAACTTGTCGCAGGTTTTCACTCCAATTTTGAGCAAAGGCACTGATAGGGATTACCTGTCCCCCAATTTCCCTAGCAATAGTTTCGGCACTTTTCTGACTAAATTCTGGTTGAGTAAAAATAACTTTAATATTCTCTTTTTTGGCCTGTTTGATTAGTTGACTTAACTGGGCAGCACTGGGTTCATTACCGTCGATTTCGATCGCAATCATCTCTAAACCGTAATCTTGGGCAAAATAGCCCCATTCGGGATGAAATACCATAAATTTTTTGTTTTTAATCCCTGCCAAGTTTTGCCGAATTTCTTGATCTAATGCGTCTAATTCCTGACTGAATTTTTCCAAGTTAGCCCGATAGATAGCTTCCTGACCGGGATCGAGTTGTGCTAGGGTTTGATAAATAGTCTTTGCCTGTGCTTTGACTCGTTTTGGGGATAACCAAATATGGGGATCTAGGGTGTTTTTTCCAGCTTGCTCTGTTTTTGCCTTGGCATGATCATGATCGTGATTATGATCATGATCATGATCGTGATTATGTTCTGCTGTCAAAGGGATTTTATCTACCCCTTGACTGGTATCGACGATTAACATCTGTTGGTTAACACTGTTTAAGCGATCTTTCCAGGCATCTTCTAAGGATACACCAATTTTAAAATAGGCTTGCGATCGGGCTGTGGTTTTTAATTGTTCGGGTTTTGGTTCATAGGTGTGGGGATCTGTCCCGGGTTGAATCATGGCATTAACACTGACTCTATCACCGCCGATACGTTTGACAAAATATTCCTGCGGTACGATACTCACTGTCACCTGTAAGGGTGTCTTTGCTTCCTCTTCCTTGACCGAGGGACCACTACAAGCTGTTAAGCTGGCTATAGTCAGGGTTAAAGCGATCGCTGTTAACTGGAATTTTTTACCCATCGGATTAACTGAGTCTGATTATGATTCTGATCTTATCACAGTCGGTGAGAATCGTTATCATTCTGAAAATATTTCGGTATAGATGTACTGGTTTTTCGTCCTTCGATCTTTCGCTCCCAATTAAAAATTTTCTCTTGCTAACTAACGCTTGACATGATATTATATAGATAATGGAAAATCCGTGCGCCTGCGACCCCCCTCTGGTCAAGTCAAATAAAGCCCAAAAAAATTAACCCCAAAAAGTAGTGGGTAAACTGGAAACTGATACTCGTTAAGACTGCACCGGAGTGCCGGAGTTGGGAGAGGAAGCCTGAGCATTTGTACTAGAACTCCCAATAGGCAGTATAAATTCAGGAGAGCTTAACTAGAGCTTGCTGAATAAATCTAAAAACCGTGTTGGGTAAGACTTTTAGACTTTTTGGGAAATCAAAAAGTACCGGACATGGGAGTGATCGGGGGGAAAATTCAGGGACTTTTTCCCTGAAAATTAGGTAATTGACCCCCTCAAAATCGGTAAAACCCTACACCCCACACCCTACCCCCACGAAAAACTTTTTGCCGCAAACCCTAACCAAAAACCGAGTGCCGATCACTAAAAAATGACTTTTGCCTCCGTTATTCGCAACATTGAAAAATCGCCATTAACTGCCGAACTTATCCAAAAACTGGAGAAAAACGGCAATTTAACCCTAACCGGCCTTGCCCGCTTACCGAAAGGATTAATCAGCACAGCTTTCGCCCGTTGTCAAGGAAAAAATCTTTTAATTATCTGTGCCAATCTGGAAGAAGCGGCACGTTGGGCGGCACAATTAGAAGCGATGACGTGGAAAGGTGTTTTCTTTTATCCCACCTCGGAAGCTTGCCCCTACGAGAGATTTAATCGGGAATCCGAGATGATTTGGGGACAGATGCAGGTATTATCGGCCCTTCGACGTAGCTCAGGACAAGCTCTAATCAGTCATCAAGAGGCCGGAATTGCGATCGTTACCACCGAAAAGGCCCTGCAGCCCCATTTACCCCCTAGAGAGGTTTTCGAGCAGTATAGCGATAATTTTGCGGTAGGAAGGGTTATAGAAGCCAAAAACCTCGATCTAACCCTAGCTAGATTAGGATATGAACGGGTTTCACTGGTAGAAACCGAAGGGCAATGGAGTCGTCGCGGCGATATCGTTGATATTTTCCCAGTTTCGGCCGAATTACCGGTCAGGTTAGAATTTTTCGGCGATGAATTGGAAAAATTGCGAGAATTTGACCCTGGCACCCAAAGATCCCTCGATTCTATCCCCAATCTGCTTCTTACTCCCACTAGCTTCGCAGCGATCATTGCCCCTTCTCTTCCCCCCACAGTGGCCGATTATTTGGAGGCTGAAGAGCGAGAAAAATTGGCTAATGGCATTTATCCAGAGGGAATTGAGCGATTTTTAGGCTTGTCCTTCCGTCAACCTGCCTCTTTATTGGATTATCTCCCCGAAAATACTCTTATTGCCTTTGATGAACTGGAAAGCTGTCAAGCTAGAAGCGATCGCTGGATAGAATATATTGGGGAACGCTGGCAAGAGATAGAACCAGCTTTACCGCAAATTCACCGTTCTTTTGGCGAATCTCTGCAAATATCGGTTAAATTTCCCCATCTCTACCTCTCAGAAATAGACGATCACCTCTCCGAAAATAGTCTTAATCTCTCCAGTCGTCCGATTCCCACCAATCCGGGGCAATTCGCCAAACTAGCGGAAATTTTACGGGGAAAAAGAGAGATTTATAGCGGTATTAAAGTAAATAAGTACGCTACATGGTTAATATCTGCCCAACCCTCCCGTACAGTCTCGTTATTACAGGAACACGACTGTCCAGCCCAATTTATCCCCAATCCCCTCGATTTTGGGGCGATCGAGCGCTTAATCATTCAAAACACCGCTACAGCCCTAAAATACTCAGGATTAGCTGAATTAGAAGGTTTTATCCTACCCACCTATCGCATAGTCGTCGTTAGCGATCGAGAGTTCTTCGGGCAACATCTTTTAAATACTGCTGGTTACGTCCGCAAACGTCGGCAAGCAGCCTCGGTACAGGTGGATGTGAATAAACTCCGTCCCCTCGATTTTGTAGTACATAAACACCATGGCATCGGACAGTTTATCAAACTAGAAAAGCAGGAAAGCACAATTAGCGGAGTAGTGCAAGGTCGAGATTATCTAGTTATTAAGTATGCCGATGGATTATTGCGGGTTCCTGCCGATTCTGTTGATAATCTCTCCCGTTATCGTCATACAGGTAATCAAGAGCCAGAATTACATAAAATCTCTGGCAAAGCGTGGGAAGCAACGAAAGCCCGCGTCAGGAAGTCGGTTAAGAAGTTAGCGGTTGATTTAATCAATATTTACGCCCAACGCGCCCAAAAATCGGGTTTTGCCTATCCGATGGATAATCCCTGGCAGCGGGAGTTAGAGGATTCTTTTCCCTACCAACCCACTGCTGATCAACTGAAAGCGATACAGGATGTGAAACGGGATTTAGAAAGCGATCGCCCGATGGATCGCTTAGTCTGTGGGGATGTGGGTTTTGGTAAGACAGAAGTGGCGATTCGTGCTATTTTTAAAGCTGTCACCACGGGTCATAAACAGGTGGCTTTATTAGCACCAACAACGATTTTAACCCAACAACATTATCACACCCTAAAAGAACGTTTTGCTCCCTATCCTATTAATGTGGGTTTATTAAATCGTTTTCGCACCAATTCCGAGAAAAAAGATATCGTCCAGCGCTTGAAAACGGGGGAATTGGATATAGTGGTGGGGACGCAGTTGTTATTAAGTAAAGCGGTGGAGTTTAAAGATTTAGGATTATTGGTGATCGATGAAGAACAGCGTTTTGGTGTCAATCAAAAGGAAAAAATTAAGGCTTTTAAAAGTAATATTGATGTGTTAACCTTGACGGCAACACCGATTCCCCGGACTCTTTATATGTCCCTTTCTGGGGTGCGAGAAATGAGTTTAATTACCACACCTCCCCCCTCTCGTCGTCCCATCCAAACCCACCTTTCTAGTTATAATTCTGATGTGATTAGAACGGCAATTCGCAATGAATTGGATCGGGGGGGACAGATTTTTTATGTAGTACCCAGAATCGAGGGAATTGAAGAAAAAGCGGCAGCAATTCAAGGGATGATTCCGGGTGCTAGAATTTCCATTGGTCACGGTCGTATGGATGAGGCTGAATTAGAGACCACCATGTTAGCATTTAATAATGGGGAAGCGGATATCTTAGTCTGTACGACTATTGTGGAGTCGGGGTTAGATATTCCCAGAGTTAACACAATTATCATTGAAGATGCCCAAAAATTCGGTTTAGCGCAACTCTATCAACTGCGGGGACGGGTGGGGCGATCGGGAGTACAAGCGCACGCTTGGTTACTTTATCCAGCTAAGGGAGAACTAACAGAAACCGCTCGGGAAAGATTAAAGGCAATTCAAGAATTTACCCAGTTAGGATCGGGGTATCAATTAGCGACTAGAGATCTGGAAATTCGCGGCGCTGGTAACTTATTGGGTGCGGAACAATCGGGACAAATGGAAGCGATTGGTTTTGATCTATATATGGAAATGTTACAGGAAGCTTTGCGGGAAATTCAAGGTCAAGAAATTCCTCAAGTGGAGGATACCCAAATCGATCTGAAATTGACGGCATTTATTCCTAATGATTATATATCGGATCCGGAGCAGAAAATGGATGTCTATCGGGCGATCGCTACTGCTAATTCTCAGAAAACTTTAGGACAAATTGCTGCGGATTTAGTGGATAGATACGGGGCAATTCCTTCCCCAGTGGCACAATTATTTAAGGTAATCGAGTTAAAACATCTGGCTAAATCCCTCGGTTTTTCGCGCATTAAACCCGATGGAAAACAGCATATTATCCTCGAAACTCCCATGGAGGAACCAGCGTGGAAATTATTACAAGAACACCTACCCCAACATATACAATCACGCTTTGTTTATAGTCCCAAACAGGTGACAGTCAGGGGTTTAGGAGCGGTAAAACCACCACAGCAGTTAGATAGTTTATTGGAGTGGTTAGCTAAGTGTAAAGATGGTTTACCGAGGGGGAATTAGACTAAATCCTGTTTAAAAAGTATAGGAGAGTGGGTGATGGGGAAAAGATAATCAATAAGAGTAATCTCCTGACTCCTATACTCTAACTGCTATAAAAAGCACCTCATATCTAGGAGGTGCTTTGGGGACGGAGAGAGAGGGATTCGAACCCTCGTTAAAGTTACCCCTAAACAGCATTTCCAGTGCTGCGCCTTCAACCGCTCGGCCATCTCTCCAATTTAGGTCACGATCATCCATCCTACAGCAAATGCTGCCGATCTGTCAAATTATTTTTCTTTTTCCGACGAAATGTACCTTTTGGGCGAACGCAGTTCGCCCCTACATTGTGGACAAAATCCGTTACTGTAGGGGCGCAAAGCTTGCGCCCTCCGATCGATTGGGATATTATTCCCACGCAAGTCCCTAAGCACATCCTAGATATTGATTTAAGATTGCTGCCGTAGCTAGACCAGTTTTTTGCCAACTAAACTCATCGGCCCGTTTTTTGCCTAGATGACTTAATTTTGACTGTAATTGTCGATCTTGAGCGATAATTTTTAGGGCATCGGCTAGGGACTCGACTCGATAGGGATCGATTAAAATTGCCGCTGTTGCCGTGACTTCGGGCAAAGATGACAAATTTGAGGTAATGACGGGTGTACCGCAGGCCATAGCCTCTAAAACGGGCAATCCAAAGCCTTCCCAGAGACTGGGGAAGACTAAAGCAGTGGCTTGACTGATAACTTTGGGTAGGTGATCGTAGGGGATATAGTCGAGAAATTTAATGCGATCGCTGACTGCTAATTCCCGCGCTTGTTGTTGTAAATTGGGGGTATAACGGCGATCAAAGCTGCCGGCAATCCAAAGATGATAATCTGTTAAATCTGGGGGCAGTTGGGCAAAAGCGGCGATTAAACGCGGTAAATTTTTATAGGGATTGGGACGACCGAGATAGAGAAAATAGGGATGTTCTGGCTTATTATCTTCCATAGGACGAAAGTGATGATGATCATAGGCTAGGGGAATTGAAGTAATTTTATCGGCGGGAATTTGATAATATTCAGTGATATCTTTGGCCGTTGCCTGAGAGTTACAGATAATATGTTTTGCCTGTTGTAATACCTGCGGCACATAATAACGGAAATATTGGGTTAAGGGGGAAGTAAAACTGGGAAACCGTAGGGGAATTAAATCGTGGACCATGACGACAAAGCGACAGGGAGAATTTATCGGCGCTTCTGGAAGGGGAGAAAAGAGTAAATTGGCCTTTAATTGTCGGTAAATTGACGGTAACTGCCACTGAGTCCAGAGTAAGCGTTTTAAATGACCTTTCGCTCCTCGATCAGGGCCGAGACCTTTGGGGATAGAATAACAGTTAAAGTCGGGATAACTATTAGCTGTTAGTAGGGTTGGTTCTAAATTTTTCAGGTAGGGTAAGAGGTTAAGAATGTAGGTACTGATTCCCGTGGGTTGGGGAAAAAGTACCGAGAGATTAATTAATAGGTTATGCTTTGTATTCACTAATTACTC
The DNA here is from genome assembly GCF_007095705.1 of Microcystis sp. Msp_OC_L_20101000_S702. Classification (NCBI taxonomy): domain Bacteria; kingdom Bacillati; phylum Cyanobacteriota; class Cyanophyceae; order Chroococcales; family Microcystaceae; genus Microcystis; species Microcystis sp. Msp_OC_L_20101000_S702. Next base: position 35,121 of record NZ_SFBO01000024.1, on the reverse strand, counting down.
TGTTGATATTTGCTGAGGATTTCTGAGATATATTGGTAGCCTTCCAGTCCAATAGATTTAATCAGGGAGGAACGTTCCTGACTGAAAGTCTGTTCAAAAGCTGCGATATTTTTACCGCGAATAACTGTTAATAGACTAGCAGCTTGTCGCCATTCCACTGCACCGATTTCGTGTAGCCAATACATTCCTAGAGAACCCATATAAATTGCCTGTTCAAAATTCTTGTCTTGATAGTAAGCTTCCCCTAAATAAGTTAGTAATAAACCTTGCAGATATACATCTCCGTAGTATTTGGCAGATTCTAATCCTTGTAGGAGAATATTAATCGCCTCTTGGGTTCTTTCAAGGACAAGATATGCTAAACCTAAACTGCTACAACAAAGGGATTTACTCTGCCAATCTTGGAGACTTTCCGCTAACTTTAATCCCTGTTTTAAATACTCGATCGAACTTTGATAAATTTCGGGATCATATCTCTCTAACTGTTGCGCTTCCTGTACCTGACTATAACCCAAATTAGCTAAAGCGTTAGCCTGTCCTAAACTATTACCCTGTTGACGACTTAAAATTAAAGCTCTCTGACTTAAATTAATCGCTTCTGTATAGTTTTTCTGGATAGCATTGAGACGAGATAAATGGTTTAAATTAGCTATTTCACAAGCAGAGTCCTGTTGTTGACGAGCAATTTCTAAAGCTTGTTGATGACATTCTCTGGCCTGTGGATAGTCGCCGCGAATGCGATTAGAATAGGCAATTAAAGTTAAAATTCTCGCCTTTTCTCCCGTACCTTCCACATAACGCAGAGGAATTGATAAATAATCTAATGCCTCCTTGAGATAACTGCCAGAAAAGGAGGCGAAAATTCCTCCGTATAAAGGAAAATAATCCCGTTGAGCAAAGGTTCTCAGAATTTGTAAAGCCATCTGAAAACAGCCGCGACTATAGAGAGAATTTTTACTAACTTGCTCGAAACTATTGGTTAACAGCGACCAAATTAAAGCAAAGGTGAGAAAGGTAGAAATTGATAATTTTGCTCCCAGTTTTTCGCTATAGATACGCTGATCAAAAAAGTTAATTAGTCCCCTCTGGATATATTGAAAAACAATAGCAGTTTCTACCCAATCGGTTAAAGTTAAATCCTGGGTGAGAGAATCAAAAGCTTGTTGATTAGCTAAACTTTCTAAGACTCGTTTTAACCAAGAGGGATTAACTTTACTTGCCCAAATTTGCCAGGGAGTCACTCGCTCATTATCATTAGTAAAACCAAGATGGCGATTTTGTTCGTAGAGCCAACTGGTGAGATCATTCGATAAATTTGACCAAGTATTTAACCCCAGATTAATCCCCGTGGCAATTTGCCATAAATCCGCTTCTCCCCGCTGCTGAGAAACTGCCTGTAAATGCTTGGCTAACTGTTGTAATTGTTCTAGGGTTAAAGCATTACTTTGATTGGGATCAATTAAATTCACTAAAGTTAGTAAACGATCCTCTCGATCGATTTTCACCAGACTATCGATCGCCGCTGCAGTGAGAGAATTTTGCTGATTGGTTTTTTGATATTTTTCCCATTCACTTTCGATCGTTTCCAGGGCCCGCAAAACCCTAGTCGCTTTAATTTTTGTTTCTAACTGTGAGCGAGTAATGATAATTTTTTCAGTTAAACAACGCTCAAAAATTTCTCCTGTGCCATTTTTTACTCCCTCGGACAAAAGGTTATAAACCTGTGATTTAGCTCTAATTTTTCCTTCTAAAGTTAGATTGACAATGCGCTCAATTAGTGCATTATAAGTTTCGTTGAAGTTATCTCTATTTTCTGTCATAAGTGTTTTTTCAGTTATCAGTAAACAGTAATCAGTGAAAAGACAGTAGTAAGCTTCTAAGCTGTACTGAATTTAAACTGCATATTGGAAAATTTAGTACAAATGCTCAAACTTCCTCTCCCTACTCCGGCACTCCAGTACAGTCTTAACGAGTAATTTATATAGTCAGCAGCTTATCAGTTATCAGATGTGAGTTTTCAGTTCACCGACTACTTTTTGGGGTTAATTTTTTTGGGCTTTATTTGACTTGAAAAGGGGGGGTCGCAGGCTGGCACGGATTCCCATTATATAAGAAATTATCTGTCAAGTCGTGGGGTTTTGTCAAGCTTTTTGGAAAAAAAATTAACCGATAGTCTTAACGAGTAATTTAGATAGTCAACAGCTGATTTAATGCTGCACACTTAAAACTTAAAACTTAAAACTTAAATCTGATAACTGATAACTGATAACTGATAACTGATTCAAGACTGACTCCTGTTGACCAAAGTGATTACTGTCACTTCGGGGGGACAAAAAAGACGACCAGGGAAATAGGTTCCTAAGCCTCGATTCACATATAATTGATTGTCCCCGACTCGATGAAATCCCTCGGACCATTGCCAGTATCGGACTACTTTGCTAAACTCCCGATAAAGGGGAACCCATGGACGATAGGGTTCGGGTAGTGATCGCCTAAGTTCCTCTAAAATTATCGGTAGGGAACCGATACCCGGTATAGTCACTTGACCTCCGTGGGTATGACCGGATAACTGCAAATCCACGCGCCAATCCTTTAAAATCATGGCTGTATCGGGATTATGGGAAAGGACGAGTCTGGGTATATCGGGGGAAATTTGCTCGAGGATTTGCGGTAAAAATTCCCCAGACCAATAATCGGCCAATCCGACGATGGGAAAATTTTCGCCGTAGGGTGTGACGATTTCATTCCAGAGTACCCGAATTCCCACGCTAGTTAAGGCTGATCTGACCGTTTCCCTTGCGTTGGGAAGATAACTGTCATGATTTCCTAAACAAGCATAAATACCCCCTTGACTTTTGAGAGCTTTTATGCTATCTGCTAGGGCAAAAATTGGCTGGGGACTATAGGTAATAAAGTCCCCCGTCAGGAAGATGAGATCGGGTTTTTCCTGATTAGTAATGGCGATCGCTTCTTGCAGGACAGCTTCAGGCAAATGCTCTTCATCGCAGTGCAGATCTGACCACTGCACCAACTTGATCCCTTGCAGATGTGCCGGTAGGCCAGCAATTGCGATCGTTAATCTTTCTACCTGTAAGGATTCTAACCAAAAGGGTCGCATCGGTGAGCCGTTGTCGGTGAGTAGTTACCAGTCTATCAATTATTTGCCGATGGGGTTGCTGGGGGACGCTTCCGCAAACATCCCTCTCTTGAGGATTAGCCTGGAAATTTACTGATAATTCTCTCCATAGCGGCCTCGACATTGGCACGACTATTAAAAGCCGATAGCCGGAAATAACCCTCTCCGGCAGCCCCAAAGCCAGATCCGGGAGTCCCCACCACATTACAGGTATGTAGCAGTTTATCGAAGAAATCCCAACTTGATAGACCCTGGGGCGTTTTTACCCAAACGTAGGGCGCATTTACGCCACCATGGACTTCTAAACCGGCGGCGGTTAATTTTTCTCGGATAATTGTTGCATTTTGTAAATAAAACTTGACAAGTTCTTGTACTTGTGCTTGTCCTTCCGAGGAATAAACCGCCTCGGCCCCCCGTTGGACAATGTAGGAAACGCCGTTAAATTTGGTCGATTGCCGACGATTCCACAGTTTCCAGAGTTGCACATCGCTGCCGTCGGCCGCTTTGGCCATCAGACTTTGGGGAACCACGGTTAAAGCGCAACGGGTCCCGGTAAAACCGGCATTTTTAGAAAAAGAGCGAAATTCGATCGCACATTGCCGCGCTCCCTCGATTTCGTAGATGGAATGGGGTAAACTGGCATCGGTGATAAAGGCCTCATAGGCTGCATCAAAAAAGATAATCGATCCGTTGGCCCTAGCATAATTAACCCAAGCTGTCAAGTGTTCTTTGGTAGCTGTGGCCCCGGTGGGATTGTTGGGAAAACAGAGATAGATTAAATCGACTTTTTCCGTCGGAATCTGGGCAGTAAAGTTATTTTCGGCGGTAATTGGCAGATAAATCAAGCCCTCGTATTCGCCGCGTTTGTTGACCTCTCCCGTGTGTCCGGCCATAACGTTAGTATCGACGTAAACGGGATATACTGGGTCGGTCACGGCGATCGAGTTATTATCCCCAAAAATATCGAGAATATTGCCCGTATCGCACTTAGAACCGTCGGAAATAAAGATTTCATCGGCATTTATCTCACAACCGCGAGCCTGAAAATCATGGACGGCGATTTTCTCCCTTAACCAAGCATAACCCTGTTCGGGCCCGTAACCCTTAAAGCTAGAGCGATCGCCCATTTCCTCCACTGCTTTAATCATGGCCTCGCGACAAGCTAGGGGCAAAGGTTCGGTGACATCCCCAATCCCCAGACGGATAATATTAGCATCGGGATTGGCTGCCGCAAAAGCTTGGACTCGTCGGGCAATTTCCGGGAAAAGATAACCCGCTTTTAGTTTTAAGTAATTACTGTTAATGGTTGCCATAATTATCATTCTCGTTTCAGTCGCAACCTTTAATTCTATAATAGTCGGTCATCAGCCGTCAGTTTCGATCGCCCTCCTTGATGGACTAGGATTGGGTGTGGCCTGTTGTCTTTCGATATACAATCAGAGAAAAACCTCTTAATAATTGACATTAGTATGGGTGAATCAAAACGTCGTCAATCGGCCCTGGGTGATAAGTATGGACAGGAAGAAAATATCCTGCCTTGGCTACCAATTACCAAAAGTCAAGCAGCCCAAGCTTACAAGTTAACCACTAGGGGTGCCTGGATTGGTATAGGAGTTTTAGCCGGGGTTTGGGTGGTTATTCGCTTTGTCGGGCCAGCTTTCGGTTGGTGGAATGTCCAATAACTGGTTAGGGACTTGCGCTTTGATGGTGGTAGCTTTTTCTTTTTTTAGCCAATACAGCGCTTCTGTTCCCCCCTGAAAGGTTACGGTTAATTAGGGTTTGCTGAATAAATCTAAAAACCTTGTTGGATAACGCTTTTAGACTTTTTTTCCCTCAAAAAGTGCCGACCTTTGGAGTGATTGGGGGGAAAATTCAGGTACTTTTTTTCTGAAAATTAGGTAATTGACCACGGCTCGACTGAGCTTCGCCGAACGCCCTGAAAATAGGTAAAACCCCACACCCCACACCCCACACCCTACCCCCACGAAAAACTTTTTCAGCAAGCCCTAATTAATTGGGCCGAAAGATTACCTGTGATGATAACATGGGCTTTACTTGTCCCAGCCATTGCCAAGATTTGCCCTTGTATATATTCAGGTTTAATGGGGCTAATTTTCTCTATTTCTAGATAGTCTTTGGGAGTAAAATAAGCGTGACTTTTACTGGCTGTCATGGGGTTTATTTTGCTTATTGTTGGTTTTCTAGCGGACAATTAAGCCAAATAATTGAATCTAAATCAGTCGGATTACCTTCAGTAATTAGCTTTCTTATCAGTTCAATATAATTAAAATTACTCTCGAATAAAACAAAACGTCTATCTAAAGAAGCGGCCGCTAGTCCCACGGTTCCTGAACCAGCAAAGGGATCTAAAACCACATCACCTTTAAAAGAGTAATAATTAATCACTTTTTCTGCCAATTCTACGGGAAAAGCGGCGGGATGTTTTGAGTTAGTGACTGGGTTAATCTTCCAAACATTAGTGCGTTCATAACCATCGGCAATTTTTGAGGCTTTTACTACTTCTTGATCGGGATGATTGCGAATATGCCAATCGATTAGTAAATCTGTGTGTTTACGATAGACTAAAACGTATTCAGTCACTGGCACGGTTTTGTATTGGAGAGGGTTTCGATCGGCGGCAAATCTGCGCCCTCTACCAGTTGCCCACCCTGCTCCCTCTGGTTTTAGCCAAATAATATCATCAATAAAATCGTAACCTTCTTCAATAAAAATTCGATGCAAATCAAAGGGAACAGCAATACGTTTAGAAGCTTGATTACGCGAAGCACGACGCAACAGCACGGGAGAAATATTAATGACAAAAAAACGTCCTTCACTCAAAACTCGATGACATTTTCTGATCACCTGTCGCAGCTTCAATAGATAGCTTTCGTATTCTTCAAATTCCGAATATTCCGGACGAGCATTAAAATAGGGTGGTGAGGTAAAGATTAAATCAACACTTTCTGCTGGCATTTCCTCCAAAAGTTCACTACAATCACCAAATCCGATGGTATTTCTCAGAGAGGAAAGCTTATATTCTTTTTTGGTTTTCTTGCGGGTTTCTAATTTAGATTCATCCTGTTTTAACAGACGAGCGATAATAATTTCAGTCCGGGTTGTCCTATCGGCTAAAATTTCGGTGGTGTAGGCATCGATCACCACTTCCCCAACGGTTTTTTTCTGTTCATTACATAAAGGAACTCGCCAAATATGATATCTGTCATCCACTTCTGGTAAACCTAATTTAATCGCATTAACTAAATTTATTTCTCGCAACCAATTAAGGACAATTTCTTTAGCTTCTGCCACCGTGCGAAGCAGATAACCGCGCTTGTCCGATACCAGTTCTTTTTCCATGTCATTACTCTAGTTCTCTCTAGAATTCTAGCTGATCATTATCCAAAAAACTAGGAGAGTCTCAAGATAGAAATTGGCCACCCTTTAAAAATTCCACATTTCTAAGACTTTTCCCGTAATTGTTTGATTTAACCAGAAAGTATTATGACTGAGGGACTGAAGATTATTTGCCGTTACTTTCCAGCTTGCTTGGGGATGAAAAAGAATTGCTTCCGCGGGATTACCCGGGTTGAGAGATGCCGGTTTTTGTTGTAAACAATGACAGGGATTGAGACTAAGCGCTTGCCATAATTGTAAAGCTGATAATTGTCCGGTTATTACTAATTTTTCCCAGAGTAGCGGTAAAGCTAATTCTAACCCGATCGCGCCGGGGGGTGCTTCTGCAAAAGAGACGGTTTTTTCTTCGTAGGTATAGGGACGATGATCGATCGCGATTGCGTCGATAATTCCCTCTTTAATTGCCGCAATTAACGCCTTGCGATCGCTTTCGTTGCCCAAGGGTGGAGCGAGGTGTAAACTGGGATGGTAGCTGGCGATCGATCCTGTATTTAAGAGGAGATGCAACCACGTCACACTAGCGGTTATCGGCAATCCCCGCATTTTTGCCTCGCGAATTAATTCCACTCCTCGACGGGTAGAAATTCGCATGATGTGAACAGGTGTATTAATTTCGCCGACGATTTCTAAAATTGTGGCTAAAGCAGTGGTTTCAGAAATAGCAGGATCTCCGGGTAAACCGAAGCGAATTGAGGTTTCTCCCTCGCGCATGACTCCATTACCCTTTAATTGCTGATTTACGGGGGAAAGGGCGATATTTTGACCGAAGGGTTTTAGGTATTCCAATAAGTGCCGCAACAGTCCCAAATCTTCTAGACCGCGATTATCGGTAAAACCCACCGCTACAGGCATTAAATCGGCTAATTCGGTCATTTTTTGCCCTTGTCTTCCTAGGGTGAGACTTGCCCAAAAATGCAGACGAGTCGATTTTGAGTCAAAAAACCCTTGACTTTTTTCCTGTAATGTGCTAATGAGTGCGGGGTGATCGAGAGGGGGGAGAGTATTGGGGAGAATTGCCACCCGGGTGCAGCCTCCGGCCGTGGCCGCTTTGAGCAAAGATGCGAGGGTTTCTCGGTCTTCGTGGCCAGGTTCCCCGGAATGACTGTAGAGATCGACTAATCCAGGAGCAAAAATACAGTTTTGACCAGAAATATAGTTACTATTTTCTCTTGGGGGAAGCTGGGATTCGATCGCTTTAATTACCCCCTCCTCAATCCAGACATCGGCAATGCGATCGGTTTGTGTCAGGGGGTCAAGGACTCTAACCTGTTCTATAATTGTCGAGGATTGGCTATTCACGCAGACTAATTAAAACGTCATTTTTTCCTTTGGCAGTATATCACGTTAAGTAAAAAGTAAAAAGCAAAAAAGCTGAGTTGTCGGTTAGGTTGGGGGACGATAAGTTAGAATATTGATCAACTACGGTTTTAATCTTTATTTTAATTGGCTGGCCTACCCTAGGGAGAATTGATAGCCGAATCATGCAACTAGAACTTTTCGATTCTAATAATTTAGAAGAAATTAATCAGGGAACCCCGCGATTAGTTTCTTTTCGAGATTTAGTGCCAGAAATCACCAGCACCAGTTATCTAACCCACAGCATCTATTATTATCCTGCCAAATTTATTCCCCAAGTGGTGAGATTTTGCCTTGATAATTACAGTAAAAAGGATGATTGGATTATCGATCCTTTTGCGGGTTCAGGTACGGTGGGTTTAGAGGCTAAACTTTGTCAAAGAAATGCAGTTTTAACTGACCTGAATTATCTTTTAAACCATATTATCCCGATTAAGATCACGGAACAACAAGAACCATTGAGTTACTCAGAGTTAGATAAAAAAATCTTAGAAGTTTTTGCCAGCAAGGATAAATTTATCCCTCAGTGGTCAAATTTAAACTATTGGTATCCAGAGGATATTTTAGCAGTTTTGCAGAAACTTTGGGCAGGTCAAAAAAATCTAGAACCTGATTTGTATTCCCAGATCATTCAAGCGGTTTTAGTGAAAGTTAGTAAACAGTTTTCCTATGCAGAACATACGAAACCAAAATTATTTCAATCGAAATACAAAAAATCAGATATACAAGAACTATTACAAAGAGATTGGCAAGAGGAATTAAAACGAACGATTAAAGATATGAGTTTTGAAACTTTAACCAGCGTCAATCAATATATTACCGTAACTTGGCATAATTGTAATCAAGTGCTTTTTTATGGGGGAGTAGATAGTGCCACTTTTGAGATCGAGCAAAATCTAGAGTTAGATTGTTTAATTAGTTCACCCCCCTATCTGCAAGCACAGGAATATATCAGAACAGCAAAACTAGATTTATATTGGTTAGGATATACAGAAAAAGAAGTACAAAAAATCTCTAAGCTAGAAATTCCCTACCGACAGGCTACCAGATTAATCGAAACCGAAACCTTAAATCAAGTGAGATCGAGTTTAGAGAAAGAGAATTTACATAAAATACTCGATTCCTATTTTTGTCACACCATCAACGCTTTAGAAAATGCCACCAGAAAATTAAAACAAGCTGGGAAAGCTTGCATTTTTGTGGGTAATCCGAAAGTGGATGGAGTGGAAGTAGAAACTTGGCGAATATTAGGGGAATATTTTCAGGAAAATGGCTTTATTTTTAATACCGTCTTTGAGGATAGAATTAAAACCAGACAATTATTCAAATCTCGCAAGAATAAAAATCCTGATGGCATGAAATCCGAATATTTACTAATCTTAGAGAAAAGGTAGGTCTAGTTTATAGCGTTTCCCATTCACAAAAGGTACATTCTCGATCTTGAAAAGCTTAATCAGCAAAACTTTAAGTGTGCCGTACAGGTACGAGAACCCCTATATTATGTGTAAAAAACTATGTATCTAAGCACAATTAATTACACATCTAAGCCACTACTCCGTCAGACTTCTGTGGTGGTGAGCAAACAGAGAACTGAAAACTCAAATCCGATCCCTAATAGCTTTATCCCGTCTCCCGTCTCCTGTCTCGACTAGGAAATTAATTTTGCACGACTACTTATGTAAACAACAGGCTTCGATCGTTGAGATAGCGATCGCCCTTGAGGTTCGGCGATTGCAGCTTGGGTAAACATTTAGGGACTTGCGCTTTGATAATAGAGTTCTTGCATAATTAATTCTTGAGAGTTCAAAAATGACAAAAATAGACATAAAACTGCATAAAATGCCTAAATGGAGCATTTAATCGATTAATGCTTATTCTTAATTCTCCCGACCACCGGCTCCTAACCCCACCAACAAACTTTTTGCCGCAAACCCTAGCTTAACACCATAGTTCGGGAACCCGTACCGATCGAGCAGTTGTCAGGGGGCCTTCTATTTCGGTAAATTAGCACTCGGAAGGTAAGAGTGCTAATCTGGAAAAGACACTTACCCAAATACAAGAGAAACGGAGGATATTCCATGGCTGCAGTCAGCATCAACGTAACAACTGTTAAACCCCTAGGCGATCGAGTTTTCGTCAAAGTTAGTCCCAGCGAAGAAAAAACCGCCGGTGGTATTTTCCTTCCCGACGCCGCTAAAGAAAAACCCCAAATCGGGGAAGTCGTGGCCGTCGGCCCCGGCAAACGCAACGATGACGGTAGCCGTACCCCTGTAGAAGTAGGTGTGGGTGACAAAGTTCTCTACTCCAAATATGCCGGAACCGATATCAAACTTGGTGGCGAAGAATTCGTTCTCCTCTCCGAAAAAGACATTCTTGCCGCCGTTTCCTAATCATTTACCCTTGAAAACCCCTATTTTGCACGAATAACGATACATTATGGCTAAATCTATTATCTACAACGAAGATGCTCGTCGCGCCTTAGAAAAAGGCATGGATCTTCTGGCCGAAGCGGTAGCCGTCACCCTTGGCCCCAAAGGTCGTAACGTCGTCCTCGAAAAGAAATTTGGCGCACCCCAAATCGTCAATGATGGCATCACCATCGCTAAAGAAATCGAACTGGAAGACCATATCGAGAACACCGGTGTGGCTTTAATTCGCCAAGCCGCCTCAAAAACCAACGATGTAGCGGGTGATGGTACAACTACCGCCACCGTTCTCGCCCATGCTATCGTTAAAGAAGGTTTACGCAACGTCGCCGCCGGTGCTAACCCGATTTCTCTGAAAAAAGGGATCGATAAAGCTGCCGATTTCCTCGTCAGTCAAATCGCCAAACACGCGAAACCCGTAGAAGATTCCAAAGCGATCGCACAAGTGGGTGCTATCTCTGCCGGTAACGATGATGAAGTCGGTCAAATGATCGCCTCGGCCATGGATAAAGTCGGTAAAGAAGGCGTAATTTCCCTAGAAGAAGGGAAATCGATGACCACCGAACTAGAAATCACCGAAGGGATGCGTTTTGACAAAGGTTATATCTCTCCCTACTTTGTCACCGACACCGAACGCATGGAATGCGTTTTTGAGGATCCCGCTATTCTGATTACCGACAAAAAAATCGGTTTAGTACAGGATTTGGTTCCCATTCTCGAACAAGTGGCCCGTCAAGGTAAACCCCTAGTAATTATCGCCGAAGACATCGAAAAAGAAGCTTTGGCAACCCTAGTGGTTAACCGTCTGCGCGGTGTTCTTAACGTCACTGCGGTGAAAGCTCCCGGATTTGGCGATCGCAGAAAAGCGATGTTAGAAGATATCGCCGTCTTAACCGGTGGTCAAGTCATTAGCGAAGATGCGGGTTTAAAACTGGAAACCACCAAAATTGACAGCTTAGGTACGGCCCGTCGTATCACCATGAACAAAGATACCACCACCATCGTCGCCGAAGGCAACGACGTGGCAGTGAAAACCCGTTGTGAGCAAATTCGCCGTCAAATCGAGGAAACCGATTCTTCCTACGATAAAGAAAAACTGCAAGAACGTCTGGCTAAATTAGCCGGGGGTGTGGCAGTGATTAAAGTCGGTGCCGCTACCGAAACGGAAATGAAAGACCGCAAATTGCGCCTAGAAGACGCAATTAACGCCACTAAAGCAGCCGTAGAAGAAGGTATCGTCCCCGGGGGTGGTACTACTTTAGCTCACTTGGCTCCCCAATTGGAAACTTGGGCTAAAGAAACCCTCCAGCATGAAGAATTAACCGGTGCTTTAATCGTTTCTCGCGCCATTGCTGCCCCCTTAAAACGGATCGCTGAAAATGCCGGCCAAAACGGTGCAGTTATTGCCGAACGGGTGAAAGAGAAGCCCTTTAATGTCGGTTATAATGCCGCTACCGGTGAGTTCTCCGATATGTTTGAGGCGGGTATCGTTGACCCCGCTAAAGTGACTCGTTCTGCCCTACAAAATGCCGCTTCTATCGCCGGTATGGTTTTAACTACCGAGTGTATTGTTGTGGATAAACCGGAAAAAGAAAAATCCGCTCCTCCCGCCGGCGGTGGTGACTTCGACTATTAATAATTAGGGTTTGCTGAAAAAGTACGGGCGAAGCATTCGGGCAATAACCTATCGGTGGATGAAGACGCAAGGTTTTGAAGCACGATTCTCTCAAAATCTTGCACCTGTTTCGCGAGAAAAGCCACAAAACCCTTACCTTGCCTACATTTCACCTTTATTCAGCAAGCCCTAATTAGTCTGTTTTTTCTTGACTCGATCGCATTTAAGCGATCGAGTTTTTTTTGATGAAAAAATATCACTTCAGGTTAGGGAAAGTACAATTTTATCCCCGGCGCTTTTTCCTTGCGGTAAAATATTGATAGCTCGATCGGGTATCCCGATTTACAGCCCGCCATGCGGAACAAATCTGGATTGTTAAGTAGGTAGGCGTTAAAAGTTGTCAGATGCCCCCCTTATCAAGGGGGGATTAAGGGGGGATCCCCCCGTCTATCGGCACCCCCCTTATCAAGGGGGGCAGGGGGGATCGAACCTAAAATCCATTTTTAATTTAATTATAACCAGCTACTTAACTTATACCACGATGTCGAAAAAAGCGAAAGGATTCGGTCAGTCGCCAACTCCCACGAGAAAATTTAAGGATTTTCTCCTTGCTTTTGGGGATTTTTGTCGAAAAAATCCCAAATATGAAACGAAGCTACAGCAATTTTTAAAAGCAAATATTAATAAATTAGATGATTTACTTTTAGACGCTTTACCTTTAGTCTTCACAAGCTTAATCGCCGATAAATCAATAGACGAGCGAGAAATAATAGCCAGCCTTTTCGAGAATTTTGCTGTCACCATTTACAAGTTTCCGTTAGGCGATCGAGCAACAAATTTAGAATTAAGTATTACCGCTCATAATCTCAGCCTAAAAATTTATACCCGCGAGAATTCCCCCGAAAATTGGGCGCAAATCCTCAATAACCTTGCCCTCGCTTACAGTAATCGAATTCGGGGCGATCGTGCGGAAAATCTAGAGAAAGCGATCGAACTGTACGGGCAAGCTTTAGAAATTAGAACCCGCGAGAATTTCCCTGAAAATTGGGCAGCAACCCTCAATAACCTCGCTATCGCTTACAGTAATCGAATTCGGGGCGATCGGGCGGAAAATCTAGAGAAAGCGATCGAACTGTACGAGCAAACTTTAGAAGTTAGAACCCGCGAGAATTTCCTCGAAGATTGGGCGACAATCCTCAATAACCTTGCCCTTGCCTACAGTGATCGAATACTGGGCGATCGGTCTGAAAATCTAGAAAGGGCGATCAAACTGTACGAGCAAGCTTTAGAAGTTAGAACCCGCAAGAATTTCCCCGTCGATTGGGCGGCAACCTTCAATAACCTCGCTATCGCTTACAGTAATCGAATACTGGGCGATCGGGCGGAAAATCTAGAGAAAGCGATCGAACTGTACGGGCAAGCTTTAGAAATTAAAACCCGCAAGAATTTCCCCGTCGATTGGGCGGGAACCCTCAATAACCTTGCCAGCGCTTACAGTAATCGAATACTGGGCGATCGGGCGGAAAATCTAGAGAAAGCGATCGAACTGTACGGGCAAGCGTTAGAAGTCTATACCCGCGAGAATTTCCCCGAAAATTGGGCGATAAGTCAGCATAATTTGGCCAATGCCTATCGCGAGAGAGTTTTAGGAGAGCGGAAGGACAATTTAGAACAGGCGATCGATCTCTACAATCAAGCCGCTCAAATCTCTACTCGCGCCGCGTTTCCCGTGCCATGGGCGGGGAATCAAGGGGATTTGGCAGAAGCTTTGATGCAACGGGATAACCCCGGCGATCTCGATACTGCGATCGCTCTACTTCAAGAAGCTCTAGAAGTCTCCCCCGCAGGTTGTCAAGATTTTATTGACTCTCAATACCGATTAGGAATAGCTCTTTCTCAAAGGTACGATCGCGACAAAAATTTCGACGATCTCCGACAGGCTTTAGTAGCTTATAAAACCGCCCTAGATCTGATTAGTCCCGAACATTACGATCGAAAAGATATCTGGAAGGCGCTGCCCACTACCCAAACCATTCTCGGTAGTCGTCTGGTGCGGGATGGCGAATGGCAGCAAGGGTTACAACTATTGTTAAATAGCGTCAATCAACTTAGTACCAGTGACGATCGCCTAGCCCATGCGAACGCGCTCTACCACACCGGCCGCGCCTACGAAGTTCTGTCCGATCGAGAGAAAGCCCGTCTCTACTATCGCGATGCCCTGCGTTGGTACGAATATTTACAGGATTTACCCGGAATCGCTAAAAGTCGCACCGGATTGGGGAATGTCTTCGTATCCCAAGGACATCTAGAGAAAGGAATGGAGGAACTCGATCGAGCGAAGGCAATCTACCAACAACTACCACAGACCGATCCCGATAAAGTGGAGGAGATAGACATTATCTATCAAGCTTCTCGACGGGCGATCGAACGACAAACCAGCGAGGTATATTTATGACAAGTGCCGATGATCTTTTTAAGCAATCCTTTGACAATATCCAACGGTTAGGACTGAAGGAAATCCCCTTTACCGAAAGCCCGATCGATTTAAACAGCGATACCCTCGATCGTGTTTTTACCGGGCGACAAAAAGAATTGGGACGGGTGTTTAATCTGTTCCAAAGTCGCGAGCGTCGTCGGATTCTGGTTTCCGGTCGTTTAGGAATCGGCAAAAGTGCTTTTTTACTGGAAGTATTGTCGGTTATGCGCCGCAATCGTCCGCAAATGTTGACTACCTATATATCTCTACCCGCAGGTTTAGATATCGCCACTACAGCACTGATCGCCCTCGCTAGAGCGATGCCAAATGACGATTGGGCGCAGCGTCAACTCCATCAGATGGGAATTCCCACCGCCAAAGTGTTAAAAGAACGCGGGGCGGAAGTGGGGGCTAATGCAATCCTTACGGGTAAACTTACCGAGAAAGATTTACCGATTACGAAATTTCAATATCCGACTGTGAGCTTCGATACATTGTTAGAGCGGGCGCAAAAAATATATCCGCAGGGGATTCTGATCGCGATCGATGATCTAGATAAACAAAATCCTAGTGTGGTACGGCAAATGATGCACGACGCGCAGGGAATGTTAAAAGGTCGGGCTTGGTTTATGCTGACGGCCCACCCCATCGGGATGACGGGAGATTTATTAACCAGTGAACGCGGTTTATTTGACTTGCATTTGCCACTAGAAGAACTAGATGCCGATACCACATACCAGATGTTAATTAACTATCTCAAAAGTGCCAGAATTAACAACGATTGTACCGATCCGAAAGATGACAGGTGTGTACTTCCCTTTTTACCAGATGCGGCAAGACGTTTTTGCAAGGTTTCTCTCGGCAGACCCCGTTTGTTCAACCGCTTGGGAAATATTGTACTCTCCACCGCGGCCGATCTTCAGGTTAAAACGATCACGATGGAAGTTCTCGAAAAAGGATTAAAAGCAGCCGAACAGGATTTCCGACAACAAGCGGCCTTAAACGCCAAAGAGGAAAGAATTCGTCTGCTTTTGCAACGCAAAGGTAATATCTCCGACGATTCGATCACCATCGATGAGCTTGAAAGTTTAGGTTTTCGGGCATTTAGTGATATTTTGCCCTTTCTAGAAAGATTGGAAGAAGCTGATCTAGCTCAAAGGTTAAATCAAGAGGATGTGACGGTTTTCGAGCCGATCCTTCTCCCTCCGGCGGATTGAAGGGAAAACGAAAATACACCAGCAAAAATCGATCGCCGTTCCCAGAAAAATCCTTTAAGGATTTGGGATTGATCGCACCAGCAGAGTCAGAATACTGGTTAATACTGCCACTACCACGGGAATAATCAACGATTTTGCTCCCTTAAGGTCGGATACATCCTGAATTAAAGCGTCCTGTGTTCCCTCTACTTTTTCCAATCGCCTATCAATAATCTTGAGTTCGGTTTTCACCTCGGCCATATCTACTTTTAGATCGGTGAAATCTTTCTGTAAAGAGTCTAATTTTTCCGTGATATTTGTCAGGATAATTTCTAGGGAATCGGTGACGGGGGATTGACTCATCTGAATTTCGGGGAATATTCGATCGCCTAGTGGTATTGTAGGCTGATAATCGTTATTGGTAATTCTGCGATCTTTCGGGAGTGACGGAATTACAACGATCGCATTGATCAAATATCTTCTTCAGAAAGTCCCGCTTGTTTCAAAAAATGCTTGAGTAATCCGATTTTTAAATCCTGGTTTCCGTGAATCGGCACAGAGATACGGGTGGGATTATCTGGCTGACAGTAAATGTGATGGCTACCTTGAATTCTCAATAATTCCCATCCGTGACGCTCTAAAATTTTGGCGAACTTTTTCCCAGAAATCGATTTCATATCGCTATTTCTAGAATACGAGTTTTCGGATCGGTCGGCAAGGATTCCACATCTATGGATAGACAACCTTCGATCGCCTCGTGTAAATTCTCTAGTAGTTCCTCGAAAGTTTCTGCTTGGGTGGCACAGCCGGGGAGCGCCGGGACTTCCCCCCAGAAGCCACCTTCCTCCGCCTCGTGAACGATAACTTTCATTTTCATTGCTTATCTCCTAGATCGATCAATGGGAGGGATGGATAGATAATTATTACCACTCCTAAAATCTAACATTTCTACGGGGTTGTGTAAATAATCAGTCTTCAATAACTGGATTTAGTCTAAATATTGTAGGCTGTTTTTGTAGGTGATGCAATCCTTACCAACTGACGACATTCTGTTTTAATGGCTTGTTGTAGTTCTTGTGCCTCTGAATCGCTTAAAATGCCTGAAAACTTTGCCAGAGGATGATTGTTGCCTGTTGCCTGAACTCGATGTAAAAAATCTAACACGGTTTCTATTAGATCATCAGGTGCTTGTTCGAGTTCTTGAATTAATTGTTGACGATGGTTCATAGACAGTCTTAACGAGTAATACAGTAAATGTGATGGCTACCTTGAATTTTCAATGAGGTTCTCAAATTTTGGCAAACCTTTTCCCAGAAATTGATTTTAATTGACTCATCTGAATTTTGGGGAACATTCGATCGCCTAGTAATATTGTAGGCTGATAATCGTTGCCGTTTCCTCTCTCTTATAACAAAGAAAAACCCACTGCCCCCAGCGTTGGTGGATATTTCGACTAATAATCAATAGATCAAAGCAAAAGTAACTGAATTTCCTGAGAAAGTGGCTAATACTAAATCGGGCTATTAAAAACTGATTATTTATTCTCCCTATTGCTTTTTGCCTCTTGCCTTTTGCCTAAAACCCATAACTTTTGTACCTCACTAGACTGAAAAACGCTATAGTATAAGCTCTTGTGCAAAAACAAAAGAGTTGAGTGTTTCCGCTCAACTCCTTGGTTATCTATGCTTGATTCTTTGACACTCCCATCGGTAAAACCGAGGGATTCTTGGGCTGAATCTTGCCTCTACTAGCAATGCTAATTTTGGTCTTACATTTTCATGTCTAGTCCGACTACACCTATAAGGCAAGCACTCTTGTGGACTACTCCCCAAGCTTAAATTCGGGTATGCCCTACCCTATTTGATTATTTTATCTCCCACCTATGCCATATTTTTTGTTAGAGGGCAGTGAGGTATTGGGTCAACCTTTTTGAGTTGGTGACACTAGCCTTTTTACAACGGTCAGTTCGCGTGCCACGACTACACATCTGACTTTCCGCTTGCTTTCACTTTAGCACAAATTATCTTAAAACAGCAGAGTTTTAGTTGTGCTTCGCTGTTTCTATACTGGTCGGGGTTTCATCCCGTCGGTAAAACCGAGGGTCTTCACCCCGACATTTAAGATAAAGTGTTATTGTGACTGCCAAAAACCTGCGCTTTTAGTGCATCAATTTCGGCTAATAACTCGCGACGATTTTCATCTTTGAGCAGATAGCGCCAGACAAACCAACCAGTGTAAACGATCCCAACTAATTGTAGGATAGGAGCAAGGAGGGGAATATCATCGATCGCATCTAAAACCGCTAGGGTAACTTTCACGGTGACAAAACTCGCTAAAATTGCCCCCAGAACGATTAAAGGTTTTTTGTATCCAGAGAAGAAACTACCGATATAATCGGGGACATTAGCCAGATAGGACATTACCGAATCCCACACTGGTTCTACATATTCAGACCAAATCTGTTCGGTGCTGCTGCTGCTGGGTTTGCTCAGAGACCCGGGTAAATCTGTTCTAATCGGATTTTGTGTTTCGGTGGGTTGCATTGATTCCATATTAACTGATCCTCATCATAAAGGTTAGACAGTGCGCGAATACGACCAACGGGGGTCAATTTTAACAGACTGAATAGACTAACTCGCTGTTGCCCATATTATCGGATAATTGCGATAGTAGGCGGAAAGTTTCTCAACAACTATTAAGAATCAAGGATTTAGCTTCTCAATTTTATCGTCAGTCTGACCGCAATTCTCTATTTTAACAGCAGGTAGCGATCGGAGTTGAGGAATTAGGGGGATGTCAGTTATCAGTGAACAGTAATCAGTTATCAGTGAGGAAATAGGTAGTAAAAAGCCGGTGGGTTACGGCGAATACTCAATTTTTAGTGAAATTATAACTTATTTTTCGCCTAACCCACCCTACAGATGATTACCTATTCCTGGATAAGTTGCATGGGTGCGGTGCGAGGATCGATGATTTTCTGACCTAAACCCGAAAATTTGACCGCTAGACTCATTTTTTTGCCCGTACCGAGGATATGGGTCACTTCTCCTTCTCCAAAAGTAGAGTGTAACACTCGATCGCCTACCTGCCATTTTCTTTGATCAGAGACAGTTTTTTCCATAGGAACCACTTTTGGGGTCTTTTTCGGTTTCAGGTTGCTTGTGAGCAATTCTGGGGGCAATTCCTGCAAAAATTGGGAAGCTACCTTCATCTCTTTATTCCCCCAGACGTATCTTTCTTTTGCGTAGGTTAAAAATAATTGTTCTTGGGCCCGAGTCACCCCCACATAACACAAACGGCGTTCTTCCTCAAGGGCAATGGGATCGTTTAAACTACGATTATGGGGAAAAATGCCCTGTTCTAAACCGACTAAAAAGACGACAGGAAACTCTAAACCTTTGGCCGAATGAAGGGTCATTAACGAGACTTTTTCTTGACCTTCCTGAAGATTATCTAAATCCGAGGCTAAACTAGCACCAGCGAGAAATTCCTGGAGATTGGTTTCTTCGTTTTCCTCTTGGAATTGTACCACAGCGCTATACAATTCTTGAATATTCTCGATCCGGGTATCAGCTTCCTCGGTTCCCTGCTGTTTTAATTCATCAATATATCCCGAATTTTCCATGATTTGGTCTAGGATTTCACTAGCGGATAAATCGGTGATTTTTTCTTGCAGGTTTTGGATAATTTTAGCTAACTTATTGATGCTTTTAGTCGCACGACCAGCGAGAGTATTAACGGAAGTTTCATCGCTGATAATTTCCCATAAAGGTACTCCTAATTCTTGGGCAGCTTTGAGCAAATTATCGATTGTGGTTTTACCGATACCGCGTCGGGGAGTGTTAATAATTCTCAGTAAACTAACGGTATCAGCAGGATTGGCAATCACTCGTAAATAAGCGATCGCATCTTTAATCTCCTGTCGATCATAAAATTTAAATCCCCCGACAATATTATAGGGAATATTATTGCGAATTAACCCATCTTCAAAGGGACGAGATTGGGCATTAATTCGGTAGAGAATGGCAAAACTACCCCAATTTAATTCGGGATTTTCTTGGGTAAATTCTCGAATTTTATCGATAACAAAAGCCGCTTCTTCCTGTTCATCCCTGGCTTTAAAAACATAGATAATCTCGCCCCCTTCTCTAGTGGGAACAAGGACTTTATCGATTCTTTGACTATTCTTTTCAATTAATTTATTAGCCGCTTGTAGAATATTCTCCCGTGAACGATAGTTTTCCTGTAATTTCACCATCGTGCGAGTATCATCATCGGGTAAACCATCGCCAAAGTCCGCTTGAAAATTGAGCAGAATAGTAAAATCCGCCATCCGAAAACTATAGATAGATTGGTCGGCATCACCCACCACAAAAATCGATCGATCCGTCCAATTCCACTCACTTTTTTTCGTTTCACCATTGGTGGACAAAAGCCTAATTAACTCGTACTGAATCCGGTTAGTATCCTGGTATTCATCGACTAAAATATGCTTAAATTGCGTGTGCCAATAACCGAGAATAGATTCATTTTGCTGAAAAAGACGGACTGGAACCAGTATCAAATCATCAAAATCTAGGGCGTTATTTTGTGCCAATTGCATCTGATAAGCCTGATAAACTTCAGAAATGACCTTTCCCCGAAAATGAGGGTTTTCTCTGGCGTAATCTGTGGGTGTTAAACCTAAATTTTTGGCATTACTAATCGCATAACGTAGATTGCGAGCGTCAAATTTTTTATCGTCTAAATTCATTTGTTTAGTGACGATATTTTTTACCAAACTCTGGGCATCAGATTCGTCCATAATTGAGAAATTCCTTTGCCAACTATGACCATATTCATCCTGATATTTATTAATGTCATAGCGCAAAATTCGACCGCAAAGACTGTGAAAAGTTCCAATCCAGAGTTTTTTAGTATAATTCCGATAAACTTGAGAAAAGAGTTTTTTCTGTTCGTATTCTTCCAAAAGTTCTAATCTTTGACCGTATTTTTCCTGTGCTTTTTGTTGAGCAAAAGTTTTTTCAATTCTCGTTTTCATTTCCCGGGCCGCCTTATTGGTAAAAGTGACCGCGAGAATATTTTCCGGATCGACCCCGTGATGACGGATCAAATGGGCGATACGATAGGTTAAAGCGCTAGTTTTTCCCGATCCTGCTCCAGCAACCACCAACAAGGGGCCGCAAAAATGCTCCACAGCAATGCGCTGAGAAGGATTGAGTTGTTCTAAATAATCGGCTGTGACTGTCATAATCTTGGCATATAGCTCTGCGACCTCTATTACTCAGGCTACATCATCGAGACAGGTATCGCTCATTAGTCAACCCCTTCGAGAGATAAAAATTTTTTGGGCCAGTTTGTTTCAAGTCGTTCAAGATTCTAAGTTGTCCTCTACAATGGAATTAGCGGAGACGAAAGTTTCCGTTCACTCCTCACACCACACTCCGTCCGGACAATGTTCGGGCGGTTTCTTATTGAAAATATTCGATCTCTACAAATTCCCTGTTACACTGTATTATCAAAGATTTCTTGGAATCTTTTTGCGTTCAAATGTACTACCATGTGAGGGACATCACTTGTCTAAACGTTATTTGTTCACCTCCGAATCGGTTACAGAGGGACATCCCGATAAAATTTGTGACCAGATTTCTGATACCATTCTCGATGCTCTGTTATCCCAAGATGACCACAGCCGTGTAGCGGCTGAAGTGGTTGTCAATACAGGGTTAGTCTTGATTACCGGTGAAATCACCTCGAAAGCACAGGTTCATTTCGTCGATTTAGTTCGCAAGAAAATCGCTGAAATTGGCTATATCAACGCCGATAACGGTTTTTCCTCGAATAGTTGCACCGTTTTAGTCGCTCTAGACGAACAATCTCCCGATATTTCCCAGGGGGTCACGGCTGCTCAGGAAAATCGCGAACTTCTCAGCAATGATGAACTCGATAAAATTGGTGCGGGAGACCAGGGTATTGTCTTCGGTTTCGCTTGCAATGAAACCCCCGAATTTATGCCCTTACCGATTAGTTTAGCCCACCGCATCGCTCGCCGTCTAGCGGCAGTCAGAAAAACCGGTGAACTGTCCTATCTGCGTCCCGACGGTAAAACGCAAGTATCGGTCATTTATGAAAATGGTCGTCCCGTGGGTATCGATACTATCCTTGTTTCTACCCAACACGATGCTACTATCGGCGATATCACTGATAATGATCTCGTCCAACAAAAGATTAAAAGTGATCTCTGGAAAGCGGTAGTAGAGCCAGTTTTCAGCGATTTAGAGATTAAACCCGATGCCAACACCCGTTATCTGGTTAATCCCACCGGAAAATTCGTCATTGGTGGACCCCAAGGCGACGCGGGATTAACGGGACGGAAAATTATCGTCGATACCTACGGTGGCTATTCTCGTCACGGTGGCGGTGCTTTCTCCGGTAAGGATCCTACCAAAGTCGATCGCTCTGCGGCCTATGCTTGCCGTTATGTGGCCAAAAATATCGTCGCTGCTGGTTTGGCCGATAAGTGCGAGATTCAAGTGGGTTATGCGATTGGGGTAGCTCGTCCGGTGAGTCTCTTCGTGGAAACCTTTGGCACTGGCAAAGTCGCTGATGATGTGATTCTGGACTTAATCAATAAATACTTTGAACTTCGTCCGGCCGGTATTATCCAAACCTTTAATCTGCGCGGTTTACCCAGTGAAAGAGGCGATCGTTTTTACCAAGATGTGGCCGCTTATGGTCATTTTGGTCGCAATGATCTCGATTTACCCTGGGAAAAGACCGATAAAGCCGCTATCCTCAAAGAAGCTTTGACTTCTGTGGTAGTATAGGGTTAGAAATTAACTGCAATTTTTGATTGAGGAGTAGAGTTTAAGGCTCTATTCCTTATTCCTTTTTTGATGTAAAGGACAAAATCTTGATAAAATCTCCCCTTGACTGGAGAATCAAGGGGGGGGAAAAGAAATATTTTTTTTAACTGACTTTACACTCAACGCCAAAACCGACCAAGAGAACTTTTTCTAAGGGTTCCCCCTCCTGGGGACGTTGATAGTTAATAATTTTGCGAATTCGCAGGTCTGGATTAATTAAAGTAATTGAATCCACGGAAACACTGCGAGTATAATTGGTGGTCATTAATAACTCTCTGGTGGTGGAATCAAAGCGAAAAGCGGAGATAATTGGTCTTGCTTCTTCGTAGGCGCGATCACGAAGATAATCCCCTTCTAAATAACCATTATTTTCTGCTTTAACCACAAATAAAAGATTAAGATTTTGTCGTACTTCTTCCCCTTTTTCCGAGATGGTATAGAAACCTAAATTAAACCCGGGGATAGTTTCTAAATCAGCAATATCAGCATAGTGATTATCTGTCAGAACTTTCTGTTTAATCTCCCTGGTGAGGGGTTGGATGAGAAATTCAGTGCGGGAACGTTCCACTTCTTGAGCAGCTAGATAATGATAGGTTCTTTCAGTTTGCCAACTACCGACACAATAGGCAAAAAATTGCTGAAAAACTTCGGTATTCATAGATTTAATTCTCCTCTTGTCAGTATCTTAATTTTAAGTTATTTTATCACTAATTTGTTCCCTATTTTCAAAACCATAACAATCTCGAACCAGATAAAGTGGCCTACCCTTTACTTCCTCATAAACCCTGCCAATATATTCGCCAATAATACCAAGGGTGAGTAATTGAATTCCTCCTAAAAATAAGACAGCAACCATCAGAGAAGCGTATCCGGGTACATCGATTCCGAAGATAATAGTTCTGAGGATTAAAAAACTAGCATAAACAAGACTAACAAGTGCAATGATCAATCCTACATAAGTCCAGACTTTCAGAGGTAAAAAACTAAAAGAAGTAATACCATCAATGGCAAAATTCCATAATTTCCAGTAATTCCATTTAGTTTGTCCTTGATACCGGGGTTCTCGATCAAATAAAATTGATGTCTGTTTATATCCCACCCAAGCAAATATTCCTTTCATAAATCTTTGACGTTCGGGCATCTTTTTAATTGATTCTACCACTCGGCGATCAATTAAACGGAAATCTCCAGTATTAGGAGGAATAGAAACCCGACTTAATTTATTTATGACTTGATAGAAACCTTCTGCGCTGAAACGTTTAAACCAACTTTCGCCAATTCTAACCCGACGGGAAGCATAAACCACATCATAACCCTCGTGCCATTTTTCGATCATTTCGGCAATTAATTCTGGCGGATCTTGTAAATCAGCATCAATAGGAATAACTGCCATTCCTTGACTGTAATCAATTCCTGCTGACATGGCGATATCTTTACCAAAATTACGCGATAAATTAACCACTTTAATTTGTGGGTAAAGTTGATGATATTCCACGAGATTTTTGAGAGTATTGTCACGACTACCATCATTAACGCAAATGACCTCATAACTGGTATTTAGTGCCTCTAAAACCGCTAAAAGTCGCCGAAAGAGAGCGTCGATATTTTCTTGTTCGTTATACAGAGGGACAACAACAGATATTCTCACTGGTATTTGATTTGATAGCATATTAATTGACAAAAAACTAGAGAAATTACCTAACAAATGTCAGCAGTCAAAACTTGTTCGTACTTACCTGCTGCTTGCTGCCAAGTATAGTTATATTCGATTAATTTGCGAGCATTTCTAGATAATTTTTCTCGCAACTCTGCCGATTCAAAAAGACTGCTAATCGCCGTACAATATTGCTCAATACTATTAGCCATTAAGGATGCTAAAGGAACATTATTTACTGCCACTGTTAATCCTTCTAAACCTCGATCGCTGGCCACCACCAGCACCCCTGCAGCCATAGATTCTAGGGTTTTGGAATAAATTTCAAAACCTGTTCTTAGGGGAATAACTGCCATAGTTGCCTGATGAAGATAGGTGGTCATTGATGGTACTCGTCCCGTTACAATTACTCCTTTTAACTTAGTTAATTCTTGCACTTCTAGGGATGGATTACCACCGACTAGAGTTAAAGTAGTATCGGGGTAAGTAATTTGTCCTTGAGGACGAATATAAATTTCATTAACACTATGTTCACTGGTAATTACTGAGAATTTTTGACTCTTAACTGCCCTATCTATCCAGTTTTGCATCTCTTGTTGCAGCAATTGAGCTAATCTTTGGAGTTTAGCAATTATTCCAGTTTTGGCATCTTGAGGACGGGTAAAAACTACCAATTCACTAACAAATTTACCTAACTTATCTACCTCCTCATCCCTAACATCAGCATTAGACTGAACGATGACAGTAATATCATGATTTTTGCCTAGATACTTGAGTAAATTAAAAGTTCTGCCCTGAGTTCCTCCTTTGCGAGATGGATAGGGAAAGGTGGAACTAATCATTAAGATATTCATAGCTATTTCTCTAAACGATTTTCCACCATCATGCGGACAATATCGGTCATTTTGTATCGTGCTTGCCAACCTAATTTTTCCTTAGCTTTGCGGGGATTACCGCGACTAATGGCTAAATCTGTTGGTCTTAATAAACTTCGATCGGAAATTACATGATCTTGCCAATTTAAACCAACAGTAGCAAAAGCTGTGGCGACAAAATCCTCTAGTTTTGAACTTTTTCCCGTGGCAATGACGTAATCATCGGGTTGCTCCTGTTGCAGCATTAAATACATCGCTTCAACGTACTCCGGCGCCCAACCCCAATCCCTTTCAATATCCATATTTCCTAAGTGTAAAGTTTCGGGACTTCCCTGGGCAATTCTAGCCACGGCAGCGATAATTTTTTGGGTAACAAAGCGCTCGGGACGCAGGGGAGATTCATGATTGAAAAGTATGCCTGAACAGGCAAAAATTCCGTAGGCTTCTCGATAATTAGCCACTTCCCAAAAAGCCGCCGATTTGGCCACAGCGTAGGGACTGCGAGGACGAAAAGGGGTATTTTCATCGGCATAATTATCGCCGATATCCCCGAAACATTCACTCGATCCGGCATTATATAATTTAATTTTTGCTCCAGTAAATCGAATTGCTTCTAAAAGATTTAAGGTTCCAGTGGCAATACTTTCTAAGGTTTCCACCGGCTGCTCAAAAGATAAACCCACAGAACTTTGTCCAGCCAAATTATAGACCTCATCCGGCTGAATTTTAATTAACACCTGTAGGACACTGCGAAAGTCATTCAGTGACATTGATTCTAGTTTTACCTGTTCCTTGATTCCCAAACGTTTCAGGTTACTAAAAGAGGACATCTGAGCATCCCGGGAGGTGCCAGAAACCGTATAGCCTGCTTTTAACAGTAATTCGGCTAGGTAGGCTCCATCCTGCCCCGATATACCACAAATTAAGGCTTTTTTACCCATTTATTTACAATAATTTACTTTTGAGGGGTTAACATGGCCTTGGTGGCTTCGCTTAAATAACCGATTTGTCCATAGGCATAGAGCAGATTATCAAAGCTTTTAGCAGGATCATTGATAAATTTGACAGATTTAACCAATCCTCTCACCAAACGCTCACCTCCTCGCCCAAATTGAGCCAATCCCGTCCTTCCTGCCACTTCTTCCCGGTAGTGTTCGCTGATGCCTTGCCACCAACTGCGACTCATAAACCATTGACGATTGATTCTTTCTGGAGCCACATTGTGTTCCACCAATGCTGCAGGAAAATAGCCCACTTGCCATCCCTGGGCCAGTGCCAGTTCTGTAGTGTATAATTCTTCGTTAGAGAGAAGTTTTTTGCCAATTCTTCCCAAATTAGGGTCAAAACCGCCAATCTTCCCCAAGAAATCTCGCCGAATTGAGTAATTAACCCCTCGCGGAGTTAAATTCGCTTGGCTGATATATACCACATTGTCGCCCAAATCGAAAGCCCCTAAACCCCCTGCTAACTGATCGGATAACCAATTGGGTTGACTGTAGCCTTGCGGCCAAATAAGAGTGACTTTTCCCCCTGCTACTGCCAGTTTTTCGTTATTTTCGTAGGCATTTAACAGAATTTGCAACCATTGAGGACTAGCGATCGCATCGTCATCCAAATAAGCTAAAATCGGCGCTCTAGTTTCCTTCGCTCCGCGATTTCTGGCGGTAGATAGCCCTAAAATAGGTTCGTAAACATATTTTAGCCGCCCATCTCCCAGACGCGACTCGGCCACTTGACGGGTTTTATCGGTAGATGCGTTATCAACCACTAAAATCTCACAATCTGGGCAGGTTTGCGCCAAAAGACTATCGATCGCTCCTTCTAGGTAGTGATCGCGGTTGTGGGTACAGATAATCCCTGCTATTTTAGGAGCCATGGCTATCAAGGTTACTCATTCAATACCCTAAAACTTAACATTCCTTTGCAAAAATGTAAAAATGCTTGAGGAGACTCCGAGACTCCGAGATTGCTTTTTACTTATAGAGTTTCTCGTCAATTTGTGACCAACGCTACCAGTTTTTTAATTTAACTATCTATGGATACTATTCACGTTACAGGAATTCGTGCCTACGGTTACACAGGATATCTGGCTGAAGAACAGGTTTTAGGTCAATGGTTTGAGGTAGATTTATCCCTCGAAGTTGATATCAGCATTGCTGGCAAAAGTGACGCAATTGAAGATACCCTAGATTATCGACAGGCGATCGAAATTGTCAAACACCAGATTGAAACCGGCAAATTTGCCCTAGTGGAAAAATTGGCCACAGTCATCGCTGAGGATATTCTACAACTCGATCGAGTGCGACAGGTAAGAGTACAATTATCGAAACCCGCCGCCCCAATTCCCCATTTCACAGGTAAAATCACCATCGATATTACTAGATCCCTTTGAGTTTACGCGTATTATCGACTAAACTTTCAGCAAAAGCGTCAAAACGTTGGGAAAGCTTCTCGTCAAGGATTTTTCCTTCTTCGTTGAAGACTTTCCACGCTTGTCCTAAGCTAATTTGTTCGGGAATTACCCAAGCATGAACCCAACGGAGAATGATTCTTAAATCATTGAGGGCGTTACTATTGGATTGGCCGCCTAAAACACTGATTAACCCGGCAACCTTTCCCGATAACTCCTCAAAACTCATTAAATCTAGGGCATTCTTCATCACACCACTGACACTGCCATGATATTCCGGTGTCGCCAAAATTAATCCCGCAGCCGATTTAACCGTTTGCTGCATTTGGGCCACATCGGGATAGTCAGAATAGTCATCTCCCCCGTTACAGAAGGGTAAAGAGAGTTTTCTCAGGTCAATTATCTCCGTTTCTACTCCTAACGCCCCTACTCGACTGATAGCAACTTCTAACGCCATCGCACTATAGGATCCGCTGCGTAAACTGCCATTAATACCAACGATTTTGATCATAGAATTTATACGAACTCATAACGACTACATATAAGCTAACAAAAAAAAGAGACAATTGGGGAAGCTTAGTTAAAAAAATATGTCGATGGGGCGGAGAGAGCGATCGATCTAAGTTTTAATGAGAATAGAAAGAAAGATTTATTCCATTTCCCCTGATTGCCATGCCAGAATTTCTCGATTTTCTCAAACATAAATATGCCTATGTGGCTATTGGTGAATTTAAACCGGGGTGTTTTTCCGAGGCCCAAAAACTCTACGAAAAGGCCGTTTCCACCTATTCTACGGGATTCCAGGGGGCTTTTCTGTTGCAAAAACCCGGAACCGACGAAGGAATTGCCGTAATCATCTGGGATAAAATCGATGATATGGAGGCCAATAAAAGCGAAGACCATGAATTATTGCTGAAATCCATGGCTCCTCTATTTGCGAAACCTCCTGTCACCGATTTTTACGAAGTATGTAGCGAGATAGAAGGTTCCCCCATTTAGGAATAATGTTTCTTTTCGGTGGCGATTAATTTGGCGGCTAAAACCCCGCCTAGAAAGCCAAATAAATGTCCTTGCCAAGAAATCCCCGGACGGGAAGGCAAAACGCCCCAAATTGTGCCACCGTAGAGTAAAAAGACTAGAATTGACAAGAGTATAGAAGGAATATTTCTCTGGAAATAGCCCCGCAGTAATAAAAAACCTAAATAGCCAAAAATCAAGATACTTGCCCCGATATGGATGGATCTGGGAACGGCAAATAACCAGACTCCTAACCCCCCCACCAGCATAGTCAACCCGGTCACAATAAAAAAGTCACTGGTTTCCTGTAACATCACCAACCAACCGAGAATCAGAAAAGGAACCGTATTAGCAATAAGATGGGGAAAGTTACCGTGTAGGAAAGGTGCAAAGAGAATACCCCGCAATCCGATGACTTGATGGGGCATAATCCCGAAATTGTCTAAACTGCCCCGAAAAACAAATTGATCTAAAATCTCTAACAGCCAAAAAATCGCCACAAAAGTAGCGAGGATTATTGCTTGGGTTTTTATTTCTTGCCGTGATCCTTGACTCATAAGATTGATGGATGAGCTATTTTTTCCCATTATAGCCCCCAGATCAGTTATCAGTTATCAGTTATCAGTTATCAGTGATTCAGTTACCAGTTAAGTAGGTGGGTGGAATTAAATATAAGATGAACTTAGGTTGGGTTGAAGCATGAAACCCAACGCCTGCATGGGTTACGCTACCGCTAACCCATCCTACAAATAATTGTGCCTCCCTACTTATCAGGTGTGAGTTATCAGTTTACTGTTTACTGTTTGCTGTGGGACAAAGAGGGGCTAATTGACAGGAAAAACAAGCGGGATTTCTTGCTTTACAAACCGCCCGGCCGTGGTAAATAATACTAATAGAAAAAGTTTCCCAATCCGGTTGAGGTAGTAAAGCCATTAAATCCCGTTCAATTTTCACCGGATCGTTATTAGTAGTTAAACCCAAACGATTACTTAAGCGCTTAACGTGGGTATCTACTGTCACCCCCTCAATAATCGCGTAAGCGTGAGCAAGTACCACATTAGCGGTTTTTCTAGCTACCCCGGGTAAAGTTAATAATTCCGCCATTGTCTTGGGTACTTCCCCCTGAAAATCCTTGAGGATTTTTTGACAAGCACCCTGAATATTTTTAGCTTTATTGCGATAGAATCCCGTGGAACGAATCAGGGTTTCTAACTCCTCTCGCTCGGCAAAAGCTAAGGATTTAGCATCGGGAAAACGGGCGAATAAAGCAGGAGTTACCTTATTTACACGCTCATCAGTGCATTGTGCCGAGAGAATAACTGCCACCAATAACTGCACGGGAGTTTGATAATTTAAGCTACAGGTTGCCTCTGGATATAATTGCTTTAAGTTGCTTAAAATCTCTAGGGCGCGCAGTTGAAGCTGAGTTTTTTTTCGAGGGGCCATCACTGGAATAAATCCTGAAAAACTGCTAGGTTAGCCGTGTCGCGCACGATTAAGAAAACTCCTAATCCTAAGAGTAAAACTAGACCTGTTTGCATGATGTTATCTTGCAGTTTAGTTGGGAGAGGTTTACCTACTAAAGCCTCGATTAATAAAAATACCAACTGACCACCATCAAGAGCAGGTAAAGGCAGAATATTAATCACCGCTAAGTTAATACTAATTAGGGCGGCAAATTGAAAAAGATTACCCGCATCATTACGAGCGATTGCTGCTCCATATTCGACAATTTTAACCGGTCCTGCTACCTGTTGAACACTGTCTTTAAAGTTACTAACTAACTGCCCAAAACCTTGCACGGTTAATACAATTAATCGTTGAAATTCACCCGCACCCAAGCTAAAAGCTTGACCAAAACTATCGGCTTTCAGGCGAGTTTCTTCACCGTTAGGAGCCAATCTCACCCCAATTTTACCCTGACCATCACTTCCCAATTCCGGAGTAACGATTAAATCGAGAGTTTCTGTGGGGCGTTTGATGGTTAATTTTAGGGGTTGATCGGGGGAAGATTGAATAATGTCACGGAAGTCAATAATGGCATTCTGAGAAGCACCAAGGGGCTGATCATTGATAGCAAGTACGATATCCCCTGCTTGTATTCCCGCTTGTTTAGCGACGGAATTTTCCGAGGTGAAAACCTCTGGAATAATTACCCCTTCTTGATAGTTAATTTTGGGAAAACCCACCGTAGCGACTTGGGTAACAAGCAAAAAATAGGCAAAAATTAAATTAGCAATTACCCCGGCACTAATGACGATAGCTCGATCGAAAACAGGACGATTTCGTAATAAATCAGGATCGTTATTAGGAATTTGACTATCGGGATCGTCATCGGGAAAACCAACGTAACCCCCTAAAGGAATGGCGCGGAGGGCGTATTCTGTTTCTTTACCTTGATATTTAGCTAAAGCTGGACCAAAACCGATGGAAAAGCGACTAACATGGATAGATTGCCAACGAGCAGCGGCAAAATGACCTAATTCGTGAACGACAATTAATAGGGCAAGTACACCGATCGCTATTAAAACTGACATGATGATCAAAATATAATGACTTAGCTTTTGTTTATTGTAAGCGATCCTCCCAAGCAGATTGCAAAAAATCTTTAGTTATCGCTAATTTTTCGATCATTTATGCTAAAAGTGATCTTAACCGCCTAATCTGACCCAACGGAGAGCGATCGATGCCTTTGAGTGAGCGCGCCCAGCAATTAATCCCAAAAGCGAGAATCATCAGTTTCGCCAATTGGCCCTATCAGCAAGCAGCGATCGCTGTTTGGCAACAAGCGGATGATCAAACTCGCTATCTCGATGATAGTGATTTAGATACTATCGTCAATTTAGAGCCTGATTTACTGGTTTCTAGTCAGCAAGCTCGAAAACTGCGGGATAATGCTAATAGCATCGTCGATAACGCTCGTCAGGCTTTATTAAGCCAATTTCCCACCATTTTTCAACCCGGAGGCGATCTTCATCCACCCCACCGTGCCGAAGCTTGTTGGCGTGATTTCTGGAACTTTTTACGTTGTATTACCTACGGTGTCGTCGGACAGCAGATTCCCTACACCAGTGCCGAGGGATTGGAAAATATGCGTCTTCTTTACCAAGAATTGCAAGTACCATTAGGGGCGATGATTTCGGGGTTAGAAGCCTTAAAACAATACAGTTTAGATTATTTTAGCGACTCAGAAAAAACCGCAATTACTCCCTATTTTGATCACTTAATTGCGGTTATGAAAAAGTTTTAAAACCGAGGCATTTAATCCGTGTTAAAATAGTGATGCCAACAGTTAAAAATGCCGCTCACCGAGGTTAAAACTCCGTTGAACCCATGAAATCATCGGCGCGGGTAGGCCTCTTCTGGCCGCCAAAAACCTCGATCGAGTGCCTGGCGGGTCGAGGTACTTTATAAAATGAGGGAGATTCTATGGATGCCAAAGCGAAATTACTAGAATTGATCGCTGGTAGAAATCGCGGACTCCTGGCCACGGAAAGCGACCGCGTGCGGATTTTAGCGGCGATCGAACAATTGGAGGACCACAATCCCCATCCTCATCCCCTCGAAGTTAAACAACTATTAGGGGGCAATTGGCGTTTACTATTCACCAGCAGCCGCGACATTCTGGGACTAGATCGCCTACCTTTTTTTCAATTGGGGCAAATTTATCAATATCTTGACCTGAACAAGGCCAAACTCTACAATATTGCTGAAATTACGGGCGTACCTTGGTTAGAAGGAGCAGTGATCGTCGCCGCTACCTTTGAACCCACATCCGAGCGTCGGGTCATGGTCAAATTTGAGCGCTCGATCCTCGGTCTGCAACGTTTTCTCAATTATCATTCTCCCCAAGAATTTATCGACGCGATCGAAAGTGGCAAAAAATTTCCTCCCCTCGATTTTTCCTTCAATAATCGTGAACAAAAAGGTTGGCTCGATATCACCTATCTCGATGAAGATCTCCGCATCGGCCGCGGCAGCGAGGGCAGCGTCTTTATTCTCGCTAAGGAAAAAACCTAACTTAAGTAGGTAGGCGTTAAAAGTTGTCAGATCCCCCCTTATCAAGGGGGGCAGGGGGGATCGGCACCCCCCTTATCAAGGGGGGATTAAGGGGGGATCGGCACCCCCCTTATCAAGGGGGGCAGGGGGGATCGGCACCCCCCTTATCAAGGGGGGATTAAGGGGGGATCGAACCTAAAATCCATTTTTAATTTAATTATAACCAGCTACTTATTACCATAAGACTAAATACTAGGCAATAGGTAATCAGTTTCTAATAACCAGATTTAGGATTAAAATCAAATTATTGTACTATCATTACTCCCAAGTATGTTACCAAAATGTCTAACGAAACCGTTACTTATAGTCTTGAATCTGTCCTCAAGGAAATTAAAGACAGCATCAAGGAGGTTAACCAAAAAATCGATACCCTACAAAGAGATGTCACCCAAAAAATCGACACCTTGCAACAGGATGTTAACCAGAAATTTGACAGCCTACAGAAGGAAGTTAACCAAAAAATCGACACCTTGCAACAAGATGTTAACCAGAAATTTGACAGCCTACAGAAGGATTTTAACCAGAAATTTGATAAGATCGACGAACGGCTAACTAAGCTAGAGGTAGGACAAGCAAAACTAACTGAGAAAGTCGATGGGATGGATAGAAGACTAGAAAAGGTGGAAGGAACCCAAAAAAATCAAGTTTGGACGTTAATTATTCTTTTAGGAGGAGCGATCGGCACAGCAGCATGGCGCTCTTTCGTTTCTGGTAATCCTTAGAAATATTACTATAATTTCTCACTTTAGGGTAGTTATGAGGGGAAATTAGCAGATGTCAAACTCAGGTTAAAAATAAGGGATGTCTAACCAATTTACAACTAAAGGAAACTTAACCACCCCCAGAAAAAAAGCAACGATTAAGGGATATTTTCAGGTTTCTAATCTCCGAATTGCCTGATCGCACTTTTGAACATATCCTGCTAACCCCAATGCTTGATATAATTCCCGCGCTTGAAGATATGCTTCTTTCGCTTCCGATATACGTTTGAGTTTATAGTAGGTAACTCCCAGATTCAACAGAGTCTTTGGTTCTCCTATGATATACCCTATTTCCTGAAAGATTTCTAGGGACTTTTGATAAAACTCGATCGCTTTTTGGTATTCTCCTAGGGAATCGTAAACATTCCCCAAACCTAGATAGGAATAAGCTTCTCCTGTTATATCAGAGATTTCCCGTTTGATTGCTAAGGACTGTTGATGAAACTCGATCGCTTTTTGGTATTCTCCTAGGTAATTGTAAATATTGCCCAAATTATTGTAACAATACGCTACTCCCCTTATATCATCAATTTCCTGAAAGATTGCTAAGGACTGTTGATAAAACTCGATCGCTTTTTGGTATTCTCCTAGGAAACGGTAAGCATTGCCTAAATTATTGTAAGAATCTGCTTCTCCCCAGCGATCTCCGATTTTCTGAAAGATTGCTAAGGACTGTTGATAAAACTCGATCGCTTTTTGGTATTCTCCTAGAAAATAGTAAATACCTGCTAATGAGTCGAGACTCGCAACTAAATCAAGTTCTAGATTTAACTCTTTTTGTAAATTGATCGCTTTTTGATAATACTCGATCGCAAGCTGTTGTTCCTGACGATAATCTACCAATGGCGATCGATATAATAAACGAAGGTTATAAATCTTAGCTAAACTGGCATATAAACTCGCTAGTCTTGGCTCTTTTTTGCCTTTATTTACCTCGATTTGCTCGATTAGTTCTAACAAGTCTTCTTTAGAGATAAAAGGAATATCTTTGTCTATATTAATTTCGTCAAAAGATTGTAAAATTGGTAAAATTTCCTGACAAGGTAAAAAGTTACTTGGAGGAGAAATAAAGCGAAAAACTCCTTTTCTCCAACTCCAAAAATCGGGGGACTTTTTGCGTAAATTTACTTCCACTGTGCTTGTTACCCAAAGAACGATGGAATAGGGAAATTCTCGCAGTCCTTCCCTTGTCCATTGCAGATAACCAAAAAATTTATCTAGTTCCGATTTTTCCTGTTGCCATTCGATCGAGTGTAATTTTTCCACTCCTGTGGTTGTGATCACGGCATTTTTGCTTTGTAATAACTCTGGTTTTCTGGAGACTAAACTAGCAATGGCTGCTCTTAAACTCGGTTCTTTTTGATCTAAATCAATCCGATAACAAGGGATTACTGGTTCTAATTCTTTGCTATAGCGATCGATGATTTCTTCTCGCAATTTTTCCTGATCACACACACAAATCAATATATTTAATCTCTCTTGATTTGCCTCTAGAGACACGATTAAACCTTCGTATTCTCTTTCATTTTGGTCAATAATTGAAGATGTTTCATTATTCATAATAAGTGGATAGCTGTTAAAAACTGTCAGATACCCCCATTAGGTAGGGTTGATTCATGAATCAACCCTACGGATCAAGGAGTGATCCGCACTCCCCTTATCAAGGGGGGATCAAGGAGTGATCCGCACCTCCCTTATCAAGGGGGGATCAAAGGGGGATCCGCACCTCCCTTATCAAGGCTATCCATTAGTCAGATCTTTCTTAACAAAAAGAGAAGAAACTTAAAAAAAGGGGAAACGATTGATAGGTATAGTTTTGAAAGAAGGAATTAAGGTGGAGGTAAGCAAAAAAATGGA
>NZ_SFBO01000232.1:0-24000 GCF_007095705.1 Microcystis sp. Msp_OC_L_20101000_S702 | reverse complement strand
ATCCAAATGGTTTCTTCTGGCATAGCGCTCTCGTTTTTCGGCAATGGTTCTCCTTTATTATTCTAGTTACCCATTGCTAACTCACCTATAGAGATAGGGGTTAATAGTCCCAAAAAAGGGGGTTTAAATACCCCCAAAGCTCATAAGTTTTATGTTTTAGAGTATTGGTTTTAAACCGTTTCTACCAAGGGACGGGTTAACTTATCCAACTGTTGGGTTAACAGACTCAGGAATAAACCCACATCGGTGACGATACCCACGGATTCTACGGAACCTCGATCGCTTAATTTTGTCACCACGGCCGGGTTAATATCAACACAGACCATTTTCACCCCCGCCGGTGTCATATTGCCCACACCGATGGAATGGAGCATACTAGAGAGCATGAGAATCATGTCTGCACCTTGAATTAAGCGGGAATATTCTTCCTGTGCTTTAATTAAATCCATCTCCGTATCCGGAAGCGGACCATCATCGCGAATTGAACCGGCCAAACTGAAGGGGACATTATTCTTGACGCATTCATACATTACGCCTTTTGTCAATACCCCGGCCGATACAGCTTTGGCGATGCTGCCGTGGCGACGGATGAGGTTGATAATCTTGAGGTGGTGACGATGGCCGCCGCGCACGGGGATGCCTTTCTGCATATCTACCCCTAAAGAAGTACCCATGATCGCCTGTTCCATGTCGTGAACTGCGATCGCATTTCCCCCCAGTAAAGCGTGAACGTAACCATCGCGGATTAAACGGGAGAGATGTTGCGCTCCTCCAGTGTGAATGACCACCGGACCTGCCGTTACCACCACTTTACCGCCCTGGTCGCGAATTTTACGCATTTCCCAGGCAATCTGCTCGACGGTTAACTCGACTCGGCGCTCGCTGGAAACCCCCGCACCCATAAAGGTAAATTCCTGAGTGCTGTTGCGTTGTTCCCTGGATTCCGCCTGTCGGATAGTACGGATGCCCTCAACTCCCACCATAACGCGATCGCCAGCTTTTAAATCCCGCAGCAGAGTACATTTCGCTGTTTTGCCTTCCGGACCTTCAGTGACGACGATGGCTGCATCCATGCGTTGATTTTCCACCCGCACCCATTCACAGCTAACCCGCACTTCCGTGGGATAGATGGTGCTGACATAAAAATCATCGGGAGCGACCCCATCTTGTGCCACCACTGCGGTATTGACATCACAGATTTCTTGGGGACGAGCGGCCGCACCGAGGTCGATCAATTGTACCATGATCTCCTCCATTACCTCGTGAGAGGGTGCAGAAACCCGCACTTCGGCCGAGGAGGTACTTTGGCGCTCAATCCCCAAAGTGAAGTTTAAAACCTTGAAGCTGCCGCCATTTCCTACCACAACATCGAGAGCTTTATTCATAATTCCCGCGTCGAGCAGATGACCTTCTAGCTGGAGAATGCGACTTTCAATGGTGACATTAGCGTGATGGTCTGGAATTAGGGGTTCCGTGGTACGCAGGGTTAAACATTTAGCGGCTCCTCCTGCTTTTAAGAACTCCGTTAGGGGAGTTTGTACCACTTCAAATCCTTTTGACACTAACTTATATTGTAAATCGTCACTAATTTTATTCATGACGATTACTTGACCGATATTCACAGCATTACAAGCAAAGTTAACCGCATCGGCTTCTTCAACGATAATGCGTTTTTCTTCGGGAATTTTTAACTCAATTAACCGATTAGAATAGGCATCAAAAGCATCGGGATAGTAGAGGAGATAACCGCCACTAAGGGGACAAAAACAGGTATCAAGGTGATAAAAACGTTCATCGATTAAACGTAAGGATAAAACCTCGATATCGAGCCATTTAGCGATTAAAGGGTGGGAATCTAACTCAGTTCTGAAGCCATATCCTGCCCATAACCAACGTCCTTCCCGATCTAATAATGCGTCTCCTGCACCTTCAAAGGGTAAATCTTTTGGCAGTTCGTGAACCGTAAAACCGTTATCTTCAAACCACTGCTTAAAATAGGGTTCTTCTCCCTGTCTTTCTTTGTGTAAAAAGCGACTGAGAACGACAGTTTTTTCCAGAACTAAACCTGCATTAGCGGTAAAAACCATGTCAGGCCAGCCTTTTTCTGGTGGGACTAAATCCACGAGCGCCCGATCTTTGAGAACATGATAAAGCTGCTGCCATTGTTGCCTAGCTTTTTCCTGGGAAGATTTGTGAATGTTGCCCTCCATCCAAGGATTAATCACATAATCCACATCGTAATGATCGGGAGAACACATCAAAAAGCGAATAGTTTCAGTCATATTTTTTGACAATGAATATTCAGTATAAGTAGTCTGGAGATAAGTTTAGACCAATCTTCCATTATACTCCACTTTGCCCCGAAATGTCACTAGGCCTAAGATTAGGACAATTCCCGCTCTACAAGCTAAAAACAGCCCGGTTTTAGCCGATAACTGACGGCTAGAAGCTTAAATTATTGTAAATCCTGATGTTTAAATAACCCCATAAATTTCGATTTGCGTCCGTGTTCCTTAATTAAACTTTCCCGATAAGTTTGCCATTCTTCCCGTCTTCCTGACATATAAAAGGCATTACGAGCTTTTTTTAGCCATTTAATCGCTTCTTCGTAGCGATCAGCCTTTTTTTCGTCGAGTATCTTTTCCGCAGGAGGACACGCGCGATCGATTACCCAGTTAGGAGCGACGGTAGCAGCCGCATCCATTATCCGCCAAATTAGGTGAGACTGCACATAGGAATTAAGTAGTCATGCAAAATAAATTTCCTAGTGAAGACAGGCAAGAGGCAATAGGCAAGAGGCAAAAGCTTTATCGAAATGTGTAATTAATTTTGCTTAGGTACTTATCAGAAACGACTTTAATTGCATCTCTAACTAAATTTTCGTGGAGAAATATATCAATTTTAGCCTCTGTGGAACGTCCACCGCTAAACTCGCGCAAGTAATCTAACAAGTCTAATTTTAAATCAGACCAATCTTCCCCCGCTAAAGACTCAATTTTTTGGTAATGGGAAAAGGAAGGTTGGTCTTGAAATGCCTTAATTCTAGCAGCCAAAGCTATATCTATAATTCAGCCTAGACAAAATGTCTGGGGGAAGTTCAGTTATTAACCGAATTAAGCTGTTTTTGCAGTGCCACAATGCGATCGCTTGTAGCCGGATGGGTGCTGAGAATTGTCGGGGTAGAACCCCCCTGTTGTGTTAATTTTTGCATAAAGGAGATCATCGCCGTGGGTTCATAACCAGCCCTGGCCAAATTTGTTAAACCCAGTCGGTCCGCTTCTAATTCATCCTTGCGACTATTGGGCAGATTATAGGCGAGATTAACCCCCAATTGTACCCAAGTTTTTGTCTCTAATCCCGCCGCGCTGAGAAGTCCTTGGGCGAGGGCAGTATTGCGTAATTGGGTGATAGAATGACGACCGACGATATGGCCGATTTCATGGGCAATGACGCTGGCTAATTCGGCCTCATTATCAGTAGTTTTAATCAATCCCGTGTGTAAATAGACAAATCCACCCATAGTTGCGAAGGCGTTAATGCTATTGTCGCGCACCACTTGAAAAGTGTAGGGAAGGTCAGGGCGATCGCTAGTTGCCGCTAATTGCTGCCCGATTTCTTGGACATATTGGTTAATTCTGGCATCTTTGGACAGTTTCACCTTACCTGATTCTAATAAACCTTGATTAATCTGCCTACCGATGGCGACTTCCTGCTGAGGAGAAATAGTGGAGAGTTGAATAACTTGCACACCCCGAAAAAGTAAATCCATCCACGAGAGCGCGGAACTGTTTTGGGGATTGATAATCCCGATACTCAGGCTCAGCAGCAGAGAAATTATTGTTAATAGCCAAAAACGGGAGAAAATAAGGCGCATAGACGATTCGATCCCATAAAAACCTCATTCTTATTCTAGACATTGTCTATCACCCTTTGTCTGTTACTGTCCCCGATTGGTTTGATAGACGTAAAAGTTAAATAAATCGAATAAACTGCCAACAAAAGCAAAAGTAACAGCGATGGTTAACATTCCTTGTAGGGGATAACCGCCACCGAAAATGGTTAAAAATTGCAGAATTTGGCTAAAAACAGTCTGAGAAACCCAAGTAAAGCCGGGGACGTGACTGGTGGCGAATAAAGCAGTTAAAATCGAACCCACCAGGAGGACGGGGGCAACAAAACTTAATAGGGTGGAAAATAGCAGAGAACGGAGCAAAGTAAGCATGGGTGCTGATCTCCAGAGAATTGGGGGGCGATCGAACGGGAATAAGAATTTATACTCGCTCCCCTCTAGGATATACGTTCATCTCCGATAGGGACGGTTTTTTAAAAAATCTTAAAATATCATTAAGATTCTTGGTTAAGAAAAATATAGCAGAGGAAGTCCCCACAGGAGCGTACACCGGTGGGGATGCAGCGACTGCCTCCTTTCCGCTTGCTCAAATCCTCTGCTATAACGTTGACCATTAACTGCCCGAAGCGGATAAAACCAGAGGATGATAGAAAAGTTAGAATTACCCTTGCAACTATGACCCTAGATATTATCCCTGAAGGGGAAGAACGCAAAGTAGAAGCTGTCAGTAGTGCCGCTATTGATGGGGCGCCGATCGCCTATATTGTTGTCTTAGCCGCCATTGTCACTACCCTTTCTTTTATTCCCTTCTCCATTGTCCTCGCTTCCGGCGGTAGTATGCCCCTCAGTCAAGCGGTTTTTCCCCTCTTGGGTTGGTTACTCGGCCCGATCGCTGGTGCGATCGCTAGTGGCATTGGGTCTTTAATTGGGGCTTTTCTTGCCCCCTACACGGCAGGAATTCCCGCTATTTCGGTCTTTGGGGCAATTATAGCCAGTTTTGTGGCGGGAACAATGGTTTTAGGCAAAAAACGCCGTTATTGGTGGTTAGGATTGACGTTAATTTTTCTGATTCCCCTGTTTATCTACGCTAACCGGGCGATCGGACTGAACGGCATTTCGCCACAAGTCTTTATTGCTGGGGCTTTCGTCGATTGGTCGGCTTTGGTATTATTTATCCTACCAACCCGGACTCTTTTTCCTCATTGGATCAAAGGTAGCAATTTAGCCCTAGTAGCGGCGGGAATTTTTGGGGGTACCTGGACCGCCAGCGGCCTCTCCCATTTAGGGGCCGTGGCCATTACCTACTCGATTTTTAACTGGCCCGAAGAAGTCTGGATCGCTTTAATTGGGATCGTTCCCATAGAAAATCTGATTCGTTCCCTCGTCGGTATGGTGATCGGTTGTGGTGTCATTGCCGGTTTACGGGCGATCGGTCTAGTCAAATCACGGGAGGCGATCTACTAAAATGGAAGTTTTCCCTTTGGGGAGTGGGGAGTAGGGACGGACGCAAGGGCAAGAATTACCTGATTGCGTCCAACCCGACAGCGAAAAAAAAGAGAACTAGCGTTTTAGCCAACTCATCATCGCCCGCAGATCTTGGCCGACTTCTTCGATCGAATGTTCTGCTTCTTGACGACGCATAGCGGTGAAACCCGGTTTACCAGCTTGATTTTCGAGGACAAACTCTCTGGCAAATTGTCCCGATTGAATTTCCCGGAGGATTTTCCGCATTTCGGCCTTAGTCGCTTCTGTCACCACCCGCGGACCGCGAGTGTAGTCACCGTACTCGGCTGTATTGGAAATACTATCGCGCATTTTGGCTAAACCGCCCTCGACGATCAGATCGACGATCAGTTTTACCTCGTGTAAACACTCAAAATAGGCTAATTCGGGCTGATAACCGGCTTCTACGAGGGTTTCAAAGCCAGCTTTAATTAAAGCACTTAAACCGCCGCATAATACTGCTTGTTCGCCAAAAAGGTCGGTTTCTGTCTCCTCGCGGAAAGTGGTTTCCAAAACCCCGGCCCGAGTGCCACCAATACCTTTAGCGTAGGCCATTGCCCGATCGCGTGCTTGGCCGGTAGCATCTTGATAGACGGCGAATAAACAGGGGACTCCTTGACCTTGTTCGTAGGTGCGACGGACGAGATGGCCCGGTCCTTTGGGGGCAACCATAACCACATCGACATTATCCGGGGGAACCACTTGACCAAAATGAATATTAAAGCCGTGGGCAAAAGATAACACCTTGCCTGCGCTTAAATTCGGGGCAATTTCGTGGAGATAAATCGTTTTCTGCACTTCATCTGGTAAGAGGATCATGATCCAGTCGGCAATTTTAGCGGCTTCGGCCACATCATAAACCGGAATACCGGCTTCTTTGGCTTTGATGGCCGATTTACTGCCGGGATATAGACCAACAATCACATTAACGCCACTATCCTTGAGATTTAATGCGTGGGCATGACCCTGGGAACCATAACCAATAATAGCGATCGTTTTCCCCGCTAATAAGTCTAAATTGGCATCCTCATCATAGTACATTCGTGCCATCGAACTCGCTCCTTAAATTTTTTTGTCACTGTGCAAACTCCTAATTATACGCGAAAATCACGCCCGTCAGAAGCATTTGATCGCCTATTTCTAGGAGTCAAGAAAAAATAGTGTCGAGAAAATTTGAATTTTCTCGAGATATTTGGGTACTCTAACTAGGGAAAGCTGACTTGATCTAGTGGAGCAGAAGGGGGGGATAATGGCCAATTTTTAGCTTGGACTTGGTTCTTTCACCAAAATTGATTACAATATCATCATCAATAGCTGCTTCCTCTGCTCCTATCCAGTTAGGATTAACCTCGGTCTGAACACAGATAATCAGGTTAATATTAGTGCAGAAATAGCTTCTCTCCCCCTCGATTTTCACCTGTTCTGGGTAAATTACCCAGTTAGGATCGTTTATAGACTGATTTACTGCCTTGATCGATACTAAATAAAATCAGGTGAAAAGATCAAGATTATTGGCTTTGTTGATCACCAATTCCCTT
Organism: Microcystis sp. Msp_OC_L_20101000_S702; assembly: GCF_007095705.1. Taxonomy (NCBI): domain Bacteria; kingdom Bacillati; phylum Cyanobacteriota; class Cyanophyceae; order Chroococcales; family Microcystaceae; genus Microcystis; species Microcystis sp. Msp_OC_L_20101000_S702. Next base: position 17,109 of record NZ_SFBO01000232.1, on the reverse strand, counting down.
AGAGCTGTCCCGAAAAATGTATGGTAAGTTTTTTTAAGAAGCTATTGACAAAAAAAACTCAAGGTATTGGGTTAGAGATTACCCCAGAGCGCCTTAACGTGGTTCAGATCGCCAAACAGAAACAAAATTATAAATTAGTTAAATGTTGTTCGTCGGATATCCCAGAAGGCATCTTTGAGGAGGGAAAAATCGTCGATTCCGTCGCTTTAGCGGAATTAATCCAAGAAGTCCTCAAGGAAAATAAAATTACTAGCAAACGAGTCGCTACTGCTGTCCCCATGCGCGAGTCAATTATCCGGATTATCCCTATTCCCTCGGAATTGGACGATGAGGAATTGCGCGATCTGGTCTTAAATCATGAAGCTAATTTATACCTTCCCTATCCGCGGGAGGAAGTGGATATCGACTACCAAAAACTGGGCTACTTTCAGGATGAAGACGGGATCGAAAAGGTGCAGGTTTTGCTGGTAGCTACTCGTCGGGAGATCACCGATGCCTATATGGAAACCCTGCAACGGGCAGGATTACAGGTAGATGTGCTAGAAATTAATAGTTTTTCCCTAATTCGGACGATTCGCGATCAGTTGCGACAGTTTAGTTCCAATGAAGCTACCGTTATTGTCGATATAGAATTTGATAACACGGAAATTGCCATCGTGGTGGACGGCGTTCCCCAATTTTCCCGCACTGTCCCCATCGGCACTTTCCAGCTACAAAACGCCATTTCCAGGGCGATGAATTTGCCCACCCCCCGCAGTCCTGAGATTCTTTTGGGGATGACAATCCCGATCACTGCCTTTGATAGTCTTGACACCAATACCGGTGCTTCCAGAACCTTTACTACCGCCGGGATTGCGGCACTGATGCGGGTTTTAGGGGAATTAACCGATGAATTGCGGCGATCGATTAATTTCTATCTTAACCAAAGTGATGAACTGGAAATGGAAATTGTCCAGTTACTTTTAGCCGGTCCCGGGGGCGGTTTAGCGCAACTAGACGAATATTTTACTCAACGTCTCAGCGTCCCCACCATGGCAATCGATCCAATCGCATCACTGAACTTAGATACAACTCAAGAGATTCCTAATGCCGAAAGACCTGGTTTAGGAACAGTTCTGGGTTTAGGATTGCGGGAGGTTGACAATTAGCCAAGGTTTTGTTAACATACACTTACATACGCTACTAATTAGGGTTGGCTGAATAATAGTGAAACCCTTTTAAAATAAGACTTTTGACCTGTTAAAATCCAATGTTCATGCTGCGAAAATCGGATTGGGACATTCAAAAACCTGGCCTTATTCTTTTTTTAGTACATAAACTGGTACAAAGAAGCAGGGCAACAAAGCCTGAAACTCCCGACTCCCGACTCCTGACGACCGGCTACTCACTCCTAACCCCACCAACAAACTTTTTCAGCAAACCCTAAATAAAGAGGTTTTGACAACCAAATTAAAGCATATCTAAAGAGTTTTGGGTTAAAAGTTAAACTTCAGGTTTTCATTCATAACAAATGAACTAACTAATTTTTTGGGGAAAATTAGTTAACCCACGACCATAACATATAATTAATTGGCAAGAGTTCTTTTGATGAAAGGCTATGGGTATCAGCATCCTGAGAATCTGGGCAATCGCAGCTAACAGTTTTCGCGAGGTTATTCGCGATCGCATTCTTTACTTTATCGGGTTTTTTGCCTTGTTGATGGCCTTCGCTTGGCGTTTATTACCAGAAATTGCGGTGGGAACCCATCAGAAAATCTTTCTTGACTTGGGATTAGCCGCTATCGGGTTATTAGGGGTAATTGTCGCGATTTTTGTGGGTACAGGGCTAATTAATCGGGAAATTGACAAGAGAACTATTTTGGTTTTGATTCCTAAACCCCTGAGTCGGGCCGAATTTATCCTCGGTAAACACTTGGGTTTGTCTGGGGTTTTAGCGGTGATGTTGGGGGTAATGTTGGTGATTTACCTGCTGATGTTGCTGGGGATGAAAGTATCTTTTCAAGCTTTACCCCTGATTGTCTCGGTTTTCTATCTCGGTTTGGAATTAATTCTGATCGCAGCCGTGGCGATCGCTTTTGGGGTATTTACCAGTTCGATTTTAGCCACGCTAATGACTTTTGGGGTCTATCTAATGGGTCACATCAGCAAAGACCTGATCCAATTGGGTATAATCAGCAAAAATCCCAATATTCTCGCTATCACCAAAAATATTTATCTAATTCTCCCAGATTTGGAAAGATTGAATTTTAGAAATGAGGCCGTTTATGGTTTGCTCCCTAGTGCTGATGTCTTAATCGCTAATGCCCTCTACAGTCTCGTTTATACTGGTCTATTATTGGGTATCTCCATCCTCATCTTTTCACGACGACAATTTTAAATGGGGTTGCCGAGTCAAGGAATGAATGTCATCGCCATCGATTAGTTTATAGAGATGATTAGCCATGAAATTAAAGGCACAACTGCATATTTTAAGTCGAGAAGCGGTCAATTACGGACTGGCAACCGTGGTCATGGACGAAGCGGTTAATCCCGTCCTTGCAGCTTTTGCTAGACAGTTAAAACATTTACAATACTATGTAGTTCAGAATAGCCAAGGCGATTGGTTACTAACCACCTTAGCTCATCGGCAGCAGCCAGAACAGGAAAAAAGGGTGATCTATGCTTTTGCTACGGAAAAAATGGCCATATCTGCCCAAAATACTGCTAATTCACCCCTATCAACGCTCCTGATTCCCGTAACCCATCTTTTATTCCAATTATTTGCCGTAGAAAAAGTAGATAGTATTATTTTTCTGGAAAATGCACACACCGCTCAAACAGGAAAAGAAATCTCCCGGATCCAATTAAAGGCTAATATTGAAAAACAACTACAAAAACTGGGGACAATTCCTGCCAATCTTGCTTAATTAGTTATCCTTAATCAAGGCGAATTAGATGTCATACTAAATCCGTTGAGTATAGGCTACATATCAGGAGAGGCAATAGGCACTCTTGCAATAGGCAAAAGGAGAAATAGATAATCAGTCTGTAATAACGAGATTTAGCATTACCACCAGAGACTTTTTAAGCTGGCAACTTGAGTCTAGCCTAATCAGGGAGATTATTTAGAGCCGATCGTATAAACAAGCACCTGAGCCAAACGGCTAGGAGCATATCGGTTACTATAGAGAGTGTCTATTTTCTCAAAACCGACCTATGCTGCGAGAAGATCTTAAGAAAGAATTAGATAAACTAAACGATGATCAACTGAAAAAGATTGCTGATTTCATAGCCGACCTTGAGTTTCAGTCTGGACAAGTCCCATCGTCTGTTCCGCTTTGGCAAAGAGCAACACCATCCCAGAGAGCTAGGGAATTGCGTGAATGGGTGTTACAACTTCCCAAAGATAGTCCGAGTCTAGGAGATGAAGCCTTTAGTCGCGATAGTATTTACGAATGATGACGAGATATTTACTTGACACTAATATTGTTATGCGATTGTGCAATTGTTCCGACCTACAGCATAAGCTGGCAACCAATGCAGTTTCTCGTCTGCTCATGCAATCAGATGAATGTTTCCTTGCGACACAAGTAATAATTGAGTTTTGGGTTGTTGCCACCAGACCAACTGAAGTCAATGGTTTGGGTTGGTCTGTAGAACAAACCAGAAGCATGATAGATCAACTTCTCGCTCGTTTTCCAGTCTTGGCAGAATCTCGGCAGATTTTTACAAATTGGCTGAACTTAGTCACAACTAACAGAGTGATGGGTAAACGCACTCATGATGTTCGTCTCGTTGCGGCTATGCTTGCCAATGAAATGACACATCTGTTGACCTTTAATCCCAGTGATTTAGCGGGTATATCAAGTATTACCATAACTCATCCACAAGATTTGAACCCGTTTGATACTAATGAGCCATAGTGTTGGCGAGCGCCGCATAACTCAATCGTTATCAATAGGGAAAAGTTAATTATCTGCAATGGCCTTTTTTACTCTTACTCAGATTACCATGACCGAGCCAACCCGATTAAACTATCACGATACCTATTCTTGTCCCGTCTGTCGCCATGGTAAAATTGCCACTTTACCACTAATGGAAGCCTATGCTTGTAACTTTTGTCAACACATTTTTACTGCTAATTTAGAAAGACAGCTTTTAAAAATGGCCGATAGTCAATTACCCTTAACTTGGTATTGGAATGGTAAGTATTGGCAGGGTTTACCGAGAGAAGGAATGGAGATGGCAGGTTTTTACTTAATTATCGGTTTAGGATTTGTGATTTTTCCCACAGCAATTGTGGCTACGGGAGCCTATCTTTTTCCTCCGGTCGAGGGGAGTCCTTTGTCATGGGTGCCTCTATTTTGGTCGATTTTAACCTTTATTTGCCATGCTATTTGTTTACTCTGGTTAATTATCGAATATTATCAGTTTCCCGTTAATATGTATCTGCGGGCCATAGCTCGTCGTTGGCAAAATTCTTTTGTTACTAGATTATTATCCTAGGGTTATTTAACTGCTCCAAAGTCTGACTACAAAAATTTGCTTCCTCTAAATTTTCCTTTTTAAGAGGGACTTAGATTCAATCTGTAATTTGCCTAGAGAGAATTGGTATAAAAGAGTGATTAAAGACGGCAAAAACTTAATCAGAAAGGCTAAATTTTACTCGACATTGACTAACCTTAAAAAGGTTGAAAATAATTGACAGATTTTTTATTGTTAGGAGCGATTAAATAATCGTACAGATATCCTTTATCGAAAGAATTTATAGTTGAATTAGTCAGGGGTTTAAAGGAAAATTTCTTAGCTCCTGCAACAATTGGAGTAGTTGTGCGGACAAGTTTCCCATCTTTTTCCTGTAACAAAATAATTTCCGAAGTTTTAACTTGGCGAGCGGGTTCCCAGGGATAATAAAAGAACAATAATCCATTGTCGTTATTTAAAGCTATTTCTCCATTGGCAGCGATTTTTAGCTGCCAATCAGGATTGAGTTTATATAGTTTAGGAACGTTTTTCCATTGCCAAGGAAATTGATAAAGTTGACCGACTACACTGGGCATAGACCAAGCAAAAGGATACAACTGACTTCCCCAAGGTAGACTAGGAGCATCGACTAAAATAACTTGTCCATCGTTCAGATCGGGGGCTAATTGTATAACATCAGCCCAAAAAGCTTGCTGATATTTCCAACTTAGTTTATTTTGCTGTTGCACGATAATTCCAAATCCAATCAACAAAGAAAAATAAGTCGCTAAGAGGAGAGCCGCAAGATTTTTTTGCCGATAACTATTGGCTAAATAAACAATCAAATAGCCAAGAATTCCCCCAAGAATAGAAGCTCCAACCACGGCAGCCGCATGAACACGGGAATCACGTCCACTAATGAGGGTAGCAGGAACGGTAAAAGTTAAGGGATAGGCCAAGAATAAGAGACTTATCCCCAAAAGGCTCAACTGTTTAATTATCGGCCAATTTTCCCCACTATCCAGTCCCGAAAAACAAGAATTTTGTAAGAATAGCCATAGCAACATAAGTAATGAAAGAGGCACAAAAATTAACAATTCTCCCCTGAGATTGTGCAAAGTTTGCCAAGGACGATAGACAAATGTTCCTAAACAGACAAATGGTCCGGTAATTATTTGACGAATCGGAGTAGAAATAGCGGTTGCTATATCTAAGTCTCCAACCCGGCCATCACCAGTCAACTTTCTGAGAATTAAAACCACTAGGAAAATCGTCCCTAAGATGAATAGATGTTTAATTAATTCTTTAAATATCTCCGACTGAGGCTTTTTGGTTAGAAAAGGTGCGGTGATAAACAGCAAAAAACAGGTCTCATAACTAAGAAAAGAAGCAGTAATCAATAGGTAAGACCAAAATTTTTTATCGTTTAGATAACTTAAAAAAGCTAGTAAAAGAAAGGTTAAGGCGGGCAAAATGTGAATATGAGTGAGAAAAGCCCTAGTGTTATCGGCAGGAAATAAAGTAAATGCGAGGGTACCCGTCAGGACAAAAATAGGTTGATTCCAGAGACGTTGGAGAAATAGATAAAAGAGGATATTATTGGTTAATGCCAATAGATAGGCACTTATATAAATAAGCGGCAATCCTCCCAATTTTCCAGCAAAGTATGCAGAGAAGAAGAGGATGTTAAAGCCGACAACTCTACCTTGAAAAAATGCTAAATTCATGTTCTTAACAGAGTCAACAAATCTGGAAAAGTCCATGGTGAGTATGTTACCGATGAAAGCGTAATCATCTTCGTATAGACCCAAGTGATTAAAATACCAAAAGTGGGCGATCCAAGTAATCAATGCAATGGTTAAAAATGTAGTAATTTTCAATGATTTATTATTCAATAACGTCATTGATTTTCCTATAGCTTGTGTAGTCATAAATAAATATTTTATGTGAAATTTACAGCTTCAACAGGCTGAGCAATTGAATTACCTAGTGGTTCTTCGGTTTCTGTTATGCAATGTACGTGGCGATTTTTGTCAATTGTTTTTGATCTAGAGCGAACTAATCAATTAAATCTCTTGCCAGATAAGGATTTAGTTTATTTATGCCACCCTATCGAACCATAAAAAGTAACGAAGAGCCTACCTAGTTAAGCTTGCTTTCTCTTGTTGGAAGAATTATGGATTCTTTCTGATAATATATCAGTGTTTAAACTCTGTCAAGGCGAGATTGTACTAAATCCTGTTTAAAAGGTATAAGGTACAGGGGAGAAGGGAGCAGGAGATAGGAGACAGGAGATAGGAGTCAGTAGTTAACTGTTCAGTGAAAACTCAAATTTGATAACTGATTACTGTTCCCTAAATTGTCCCTAAAGGACAAAATTGACCCGATAATTCTAGTTTATTGTTTTGCAGCAGATATAAACCGTACTCAATTCCTTCTACTACTGCTTGATAGGAAGCTTCTAAAATATTACTAGACACTCCCACAGTAGTCCATCTTTGTTGACCGTTACTGGACTCGATTAAAACCCTAGTTTTCGCTGCCGTCCCCGAACCACTATCGAGAATTCTCACTTTATAATCGGTCAGGTGAAAGTTAGCAATTTCGGGATAGAATTTGACTAAAGCCTTTCTCAAAGCCCGATCTAAAGCAGCCACTGGACCGTTACCTTCGGCCACTTCTAATAAATCTTCCTCTTTTACCTGTACTTTAATTGTCGCAATCGCATTACCACTATCCCGGAGCATATCACAATAAACTTGGAATCCTTTTAATTCAAAAAGGTGACTTCTCTGTCCCAAAGCTTCCCGCATTAATAACTCAAAACTAGCTTCGGCTGCCTCAAATTGATAACCCTGACTTTCTAAGATTTTTAAACGTTCCAATATTTGCCGACAGGTGGGATCATCTTTATTTAAATCGATGCCAAAACTACGCGCTTTCGCTAAGACATTACTTAATCCCGATTGGTCAGAAATGACGATGCGGCGCTGATTCCCGATCGCTTCTGGATTAATATGTTCGTAGGTGAGGGGATTTTTCGCCACCGCAGAAACGTGAATACCGCCTTTATGGGCAAAAGCGGAACGTCCGACGAAGGGAGCATGATCATCCGGGGCTAAATTGACCATTTCGCTGATTTTTCGGCTAGTTCCCGTCAATCGGCCTAATTGATTTTCTTCTAGGCAAGAAAATCCCATTTTTAACTGAAGATTGGGGATTAAAGTACATAAATTGGCATTGCCGCAGCGTTCCCCATAACCGTTAATTGTGCCTTGAATCATGCGTGCGCCCTCGTTAACTGCCGCTAAAGAGTTAGCTACGGCGGTTCCTGCATCATTATGAGCATGAATGCCTAATTGAGGCGCATTTTCCTCATCAGGATCGATACCCAATTGCTCCCGCACTTTCTCCACAATAGGGGCGATTTCTTGGGGTAAAGTGCCACCGTTGGTATCACAGAAAACTAACCATTCGGCCCCGGCATCCCTGGCGGTTTTGAGGGTTAAAAGGGCGTATTCGGGGTTATTTTTGTAACCATCAAACCAATGTTCGGCATCATAAATGACTCGTCTTCCCTGACAGCGTAGATACTCGATCGTATCTCCTATCATGGCTAAATTCTCCTCCAAACTGGTTTTTAAGCCCTCTGTGACGTGCATATCCCAAGATTTGCCGAAAATTGTCACCCAACGGGTTCTAGCTGCGAGAATGGCGGTTAACATCGGATCTTCTCGGGCTTCGACATGGGGGCGACGAGTGGAACAAAAAGCGACTAATTCCGCTTGTTTTAGGGGTTTTTCGTGCATTTTCCAGAAAAATTGACCGTCCCTAGGGTTTGCGCCCGGCCAACCGCCTTCGATAAAAGGAATACCCATCCGATCTAATTCCCTAGCGATTTTAATTTTGTCTTCTAGGGACAGGGAAATACCTTCTCGCTGGGCCCCATCCCGGAGAGTAGTGTCATAGACCCAAATGCGCTTACCATTGTTCATAGAAATAGTCAATAGGTGTTAATATTAATTAATAACTGTAGCGACTTAAAATCACGCCCCTAATGCCTAGAATAACAGTTTACGGTCAAACAATCACCTGCGATCGAGGTGAAAATCTTCGTTCAGTTATCAGTTATCAGTTATCAGTTATCAGTTGTCAGTTTTGAGTGAACAGTATTAAGTGTTAAAGTGTTAGAGTATTAAGTGGCAAGTTCGGAGCCTTCTTTTCACTGATTAATGATTACTGTTTACTGTTCACTGTTTACTGTTCACTGTTTACTGTTTACTGATTAAGTTTATCAAATGAACGAGACAATAATTTTTCGGATATCACCAATAATTCGGGTAACTTTATTAAGTTTATATGTGGCGTTAACCATCCCTTTACCCTTTTTAGCAAAAGTCACTAATTCCCCCGTTAATCCCAATTTTCTTTGGTTAGGAATCAGCTTAGGATTAATCGCTTTATACGGAGCTTTAAGTGAAAGAGTCATTTTATCAGAGACAGGGATACAAGTTACCTATCCCCAATGGTTTCCTGCTTTTCTTCGCTCTGGTTGGTGGTTAAATTGGACAGATATAAAAGAACTTAAATGTCGCAGTACAGGACAGGGTGGTTTAGTTTATTATTTCCTTGATCGCTCCGCAGAAAAAGCCTATTTATTGCCGATGCGAGTGGTGGGATTTAATCGCATGGTCAAAATAATCGAGGAAAAAACTAACTTGGATATGACCGATATTCGCCCCCTTTCTCAGCCTTGGATGTATGGAATTCTTTTTATTCTCACCCTATTTTTATTATTAGTCGATGGGTGGACTATTGCTACGGCGAGAACTATTATTCCCTAATAAATTCGGCTCAAAACGTAATCCACTAGCTCGATTAGCACCTCTTTTGAGGGAGAAGAAGCTAAACAGTCAAGGTGTTTTAAGGCACTTTGTCCGTATTGATTGGCTAACTCTTTTGAGCGAAGAATACCTTGGCTAGAGTGAATAAAATCAAGAGCTTTTTCGATGTCTCCTTCCTGACTAAATTCCCGTTCGATTAACACTTCTATATAGGGATTTTCCTCCATAGCAAAGAGAGCGGGAGCAGTGATATTACCACTGATCAAATCGGAGCCAGAGGGTTTTCCTAATACTTCCGTGGGGGAGGTAAAATCGAGAATATCATCGACGATTTGAAAAGCTAATCCTAAATTGCGACCATAATTATATAAATGATGATTAACTTCGGCCGATTGATCGCTTAATACCCCAGCGGCTTTGGCACTATTGGCAATTAAAGAAGCAGTTTTGTAGTAACTTTTTTCTAGATAAGCTTCCAGGGAGATACTGGTATCAAAGCGATTAATTCCCTGTTGAATTTCCCCTTCAGCAAAATCGCGAATCACTTCTGAGAGCAATTTTACCACTTCTAAATTATCTAAATTAGCTAGATACCAAGAGGATTGAGCGAAGAGAAAATCCCCCGCTAAAACCGCCACGCGATTGTCAAATAAACTGTTAACGGTGGGAACACTGCGCCGCAATTCTGCCTCATCTACCACATCATCATGGACAAGACTGGCAGTGTGGATCATCTCCGTGATTTCCGCTAATCGACGATGACGGGGAGTGATATCCCGGTCTAACATGGTAGCGCGAGATACCAGCAACACGATCGCCGGTCGAACGCGTTTACCACCGGCCTCGAACAAATGTTCTGCTGCCGCCGCTAAAATGGGATGACGAGCGCCGACGAGATTTTTTAAGTTATCGGTCAAAAGACGGAGATCATCGTCAACGGGTGCGAATAAAGAAGTTGTTGGGATCATTGGTTAGCCAATTGGCGAGATAGTTACGAAAGTTTACATATCCTTACATTTATTTTAAGCTAACCGTCCAGACTAGGGAAGGGGAAGCATCAGTGATCAGTGATCAGTAAACAGTGAGGGGTTGGAGGTTGGGGTTTTGGGGTATTAGTTGAAATTTCCCCATCTCCCCCCACACCCCACACCCTACACCCCACACCCCACTTCCCTCATCCCTAATTTTTTTCCTGACAAAACTCTTGTCATTGTCAAGAGTCTAGGGTAACTTGTATATAAAAATTAATAAAGCGAGAAGTATTAGAACGATGTTGAGACTAATTAGCGACTTTGACGGCCCGATAATGGACGTATCGGAGCGATATTACCAAGTTTATCAATACTGTTTACAGAAAACCGCCTATAAAGGTCAAATTATCGGGGAATTATCGAAAGCGGAATTCTGGCAGTTAAAACGGGATCAGGTTTCTGAGAAGCGTATCGGGGAAATGTCAGGATTAGATGAAGATCAAGCGCGTAAATTTGCCCATCTTCGTCGTCAAACTGTTCATACTTTACCCTATCTTGTCCACGATCGCCCGGTGGTTGGTTCTTTGGAAACTCTCCAGAAAATCCAAGAGTTAAAGATCGATTTAGTCGTGATGACGATGCGGCGGGTATCCGAGCTAGATCATGCCTTTAATCGCCACGATATCGGTCGTTTTTTCGCCGCTAATCGTCGTTATTGTCTAAATAACAATTACACCAAAACCAACGACGTGCGCGACAAAACCCTGCTTATGGCTAAGGCCGCTAAAGAACTGCCGGCGGCTGCCGATACTTGGATGGTGGGGGATACGGAAGCGGATATTGCCGCCGCTAAGAGCCAAAATATCAAGGTTATTGGCGTATTATCGGGGATTCGCAGCCGTTCCCGTTTAGAGAGCTACGAGCCTGATTATATCGTCAATAACCTTGGGGAAGCAGTGGACGTGATCTTAGGATCCCTACGAGCGTTCGGTTAACGGAAAAAACTACTAATCACCCAAAAGATCAGAAAAGTGATGAGCGCATAAATTTGGCGATCACCGAAAATATTCAAATCACCCTTGGCCGCTAAACTGGCTAATCCCGCTCCCAGAGCGACTCCTAGCACTAAACCAGCGAGAGTGAATAGTAAGGCGCGGCCAAAACGTTTTTCTTTGCGGTTGAAAAAATAGATATTAACGAAAACGCCAAAAGCTAAGAGCAGCGGTAAAAGGGAGCCACTGGGATCGGGAACTAACAGCGTTATTGCTCCTAAACAAGCGTAAATCACTGCTGGTACACCGATATCCTGTGCAGAAGGTGTATCGATTGAGCTTCGCCACCAGTTAGGAGATTTACTGCTAGTAACTGGTTTACTTTCCACCGGAATCGTCAGACGTTCGGGAAAACGAATGCGATCGGGTACTTTAATCCTACCTTCCTGTCGCATCCGCAGTCGATCCATGAGGACAGAATCGTAGGCCGCCTCGATCGATTCGACAATTTTGCTATCATTTTGATACTGTTGCACCAGTCTTTGTTTGGCCTCTTGAATTTCTTCAAAAGAGGATTCTTCAGTAACCCCAAGTTGTTCGTAGGGATTCTGTTCACTCATGAACATACCTCCTTAATTATGCTCCCGATAGTCATGATCTTAACCCGATGTTCTGTAGTTTAACTTGAGATGCAAGCTTATTTAAATTAATTAAGTTTAGCGAAAATCTGGCTAGAATCGATCGCTTCGTAGGGATAACCACTGGCATCTAAAAGGCTTTTTTCGGCGATTTCTCCTTCCTTAACGATAATTAAGCGGTTTTTACCCCCGTAGGCCTTAATTGTGACAATTTCTAAAGCAAATAATCCTGGGGAGAAACGGGGATTTAAAGCCCCATCGTACTCGAATTTGCTCTGCATTAACTGCAAAGCATAGACGCTACTGCTATCAAAGGGTGCTGCCTCCCGCAGGGTTTTGGCCCGCAGCACTGGGATTAAATCGCCAAAAGGAATAGAAATCGTTTGCCAAGTGCGATCAAGTGTATCAAAAGAATAACAGTAACCGATGCCGTCCCAACGTCCTTCACAACGCAGAATTAATTTATAGCGTTTTCCGTCCCCTTGTACCTGTAATTCTATTCCCTCGTAGTTAGATAAATTTAGGGGAGGATTCAGGTTTCTGGTACGAACTGAGGCAAAACCGCCGTTATTTTCAGTTCTAACGATACCAGAAAAGAGAGCGCGTCCTCTGGTTAGGGTTATCTGACTCTCGCTCACTCCTCCCATTACCACATCATCCACCGCACCCCAGATTTCTTTTATATCACTGCTGGGATTGCTAAAGTCAAAGAGGGTTTTTTCAGCGGTTATACCGGCATTTTTCAGTAAATCAAGTAAATTAGCTAAACTATGGCGGTTATTCTCCCCTTGACAGTAGATAATCTCATCAATCCCCATGAACAATTGCGGGGTTTCCAGAGTGAATAAATCGACATTTTCAGCAAATAATTGACGTGCAGACTCGATATTATCGACTAAAGCGCGAATTTGATAGTTTTGCTGCTGTAGTTGAGCGATTACCTTTCTACCGATCGCGTTTTCACCACCAATGACTAAAATAGTCTTCATGCCTTGCTCATTTGTTAGCTGAATTTTTTTATCTTCCCCGAAACCGAGCAGTTTTTGCAGACAACTCCAGAGGGGAATACTATCAAAATAGTCCAGAGTTTGCCAAAATCTCTGAAAATCCCAGTTTTTTGACTCAGCCATAAATTTTATCTCCTTACTGCCATTAATTTTTATTTTATCGAGTTAATTTGGCTGTTTGAGATCAAAAGCTCTCCTGTAAAAATCAAAAATCTTCCGTTAGGTGAGGAAACTCCGAGACAGGAGGAGAAAAAAGACAAGAGACAACTATCCTACCCATAAAACCGAAGATGATGTCAAATTTATCTGTGCTTTTAGATATTTTGACCCGATAGCGGCTCGAGAACTTACTTTTGCGGGAGGTCTATTAATTTTGGCTCTCTTATTCTTCGTCTGATCAGTTTAACTTAATATAGGAGCGATCGATCTTTGTGTCCTTTGTGTCTTTGTGGTTCGTTCTATTCGCTCGTACCCAGCAAACCCAAGAGGGCCTATTTTTGCTTTGTTCGATTCCATACTATCTAAGTTTCTAAGCTGATTCAAACTACTAATTTGCCATAACCAGTCTAGAGAGCCAACGGAAGGATGCTGCAAAAGTTGTGGAGTTAATTAACAATCATTCCCGAAAATGTCTTGACTATCGAACCCCCTTTGAGGTATTTTATCAAATACGATCGGATAGTGATGCAATTCAGATTTGAGTTTACTGCAAATTTTTTTAATCATCATGCCACAACAATCCTTAATCCCTAAAACCCCGACAGAGCAAGCCATCCCCAATCCCTTAGCACAAAATAGTTTAAATGTCAAGCTTTTTAGAAAAATATGTTTATTGTCTCCCCTGTTGTTTTGGGAATTATTTGGTTTAGAAGTTAGCTCGGTTAAAGCAGTAGAAAACCTACAATGTCCTGTCATTTCTAGGGAAGAGGTTGATACTAATGCTCTCCAAAGAGAAATTGCTAATTATTCGGCCACTCTGCGAGTCTATCCTAGCGATCTGGGTACGATTAAACTTTATCTTCAACGGGGAATGGCCCGAGAAAAAATCAACGATCAAAACGGTGCGATCGATGATTTTAGTCAATACATTTGGTATAGTAATTATCATGCTCCCGCCTTCAAAGATAGACAGTTACTAGCTGAAGCCTATTACCAAAGAGGTGTGTTAAAGTTAGCCATGGCCAAGGATCAGCATCAGCTAAAATTATTAGAAGCTGCCCGCTCAGATTTTCAGCAAGCCTTTAAATATAATCCCAATAAAAGCGAAGTTTACTTTAACCTAGCAATTATTGCCTCTTTGCTCGATCATCAATCCTTAGCTTTAGATTATTACCAGCGTTTCATCGGTTATGAAACTGAGAATTATCGCGGCTATTATCATCGAGGAAACCTTTACTCTCACTTAGGCAATTATGCGGCGGCTATCAAAGATTATGATCTGGCCATTTCATACAAACCCGATCTAATTGAAGGCTATTATAATCGGGCCATAGCTTTAGAAAAAATAGGCGGCAAAAGGGAGGCTTTTAAGGATTATAAAATCGTTTTAAAATGCTCACCTAACTTATTTTTAGCCAAGAATGCTCCTAGCAGTTATCAAAACCGTGCCAGAGTACAAATTGAAATGGCTGACGAGGAAGTAGAATTAGCCAATTTATCGAATAATTCCCCCGAAGGATATCAAACAGCGATCGAGTATTATAATGGAGCTATCAAAGATCTAGCACTTGTCATCCGTATTAATCCCAACTACGATAAAATTCCCCATTCTAGAGCATTTCTTAAACGGGGTTATGCTCACCTAAGACTCAACAATAATCAAGGGGCAATTCAAGATTATAACGAAGCAATTTATCTGCAACCTCAAGACGCAAAAGCCTATGTATATCGCGGGTTAATGCGAGCCAATAAATATCAAGAATACGCAGGAGCTTTAGAGGATTTTACTGCGGCAGTTGCACGAGATCGTCATGATGCAGCCGCTCACTATCATCGGGGGTTAGTGCTGTATAAATTGGGGCGTTATCAGGAGGCAGTAGATAATTATAATATTGCCTTAGCCCAAGATGATCGGATTAATACACCTAGTTTTACTTCTCGCTCTGTCTGTAGCGAAAATATCCAAGAATCTGCCGACAAAAATTATTTTTATAACTCCAGAGAAACCGATTTTCGTCCTAATTATAATGTCTCTTGTCATGCTCAAGCCCGGGGAGATGCTTATTTTGCTCTGAAAAATTTTGCCGTGGCCGAAAGAGATTATACTACTTATATAGTTGCCCATCCTAACGATCCAGAAGGTTATCATAAACGGGCCAATGCGCGTTTTGAAAAAGGGGATAAACAGGGAGCGATCGAGGATTATAATGTATTTCTACAAAAAGTCCGCGATGCGAGAATTTTCTATAGTCGTGGTAATAGTAGCGCTGACGTGGGAGATGATCAAGGAGCGATTACAGATTATCTGCAATCTTTGAGCATTAGTCCTATCGATGTGACAGTGTATAGTAATCGGGGAAATGCACGCACTGATACCGCTACTATTCCCGATAATGTACAAATAACACCGAGAATATCGGAGAATCCGATCGCCTATAATAATCGTGGTATTATTCGACGACAAACTGGTGATAAAGAGGGTGCTTTAGAGGATTTAGATAGGGCAATCAGCTTGAATTTCAATAACCCAATCCCCTATAATAACCGGGGAGTTATTCGCTTTGATTTGGGAAATAATACTGGTGCTTTGGAGGATTTAAATATGGCTATTGCTCTCCAGTCTAACTATGCTGAAGCTTACTATAATCGAGGTTTAGTTAAGGAAAAAATGGGCGATAAGAAGGGAGCGATTGCGGATTATCAATTAGCAATTACTTATCGTCCCAATTATGGCGAAGCTTATTATAACTTGGCTCTTGCCACCTACGATGATAAAAATCCTAGTAGTCGAGTAGGGAGCCTTAACTATTTGCAAAAAGCCGCTAATGCTTTGATAAAAACTGGTAATTTAGAACTGTATGAACGCGCGGTAGAATGGATGTTAAAAATGCAGTAATTTGTCTAAAAAATAAGCTCATTTTTGACAAAGGCTTCAAGATTTTATCATTGATTAGCTTTCTTGCATAATTAATTTTTGGGGGGTCAAAAGGCTCCCAGAAAAAATCTGGCAATTCTCCCCCCGAAAAAGAAGGCTATAAACTAAGTACATGAAAGCTTTTAGCTGAACAAATTAGGTTTTATAGCAATTCCATTTGATACGTAAATAGAGCTTGCTATGGTAAAATAAAAACGTTCTGCCAAGAAATGAAAGAAAAAAGCAAATGGAAACCAATC
The DNA here is from genome assembly GCF_007095705.1 of Microcystis sp. Msp_OC_L_20101000_S702. NCBI lineage: Bacteria > Bacillati > Cyanobacteriota > Cyanophyceae > Chroococcales > Microcystaceae > Microcystis > Microcystis sp. Msp_OC_L_20101000_S702. The sequence goes on along the minus strand of NZ_SFBO01000232.1, from coordinate 881 downwards.
AAAATGAAAGAGAAAGACAAATAGAGGGTTTAATCAATTTTATAAACAGTAATGGAGACTCGCGAGAGATGAAGAGAGCCTTAGCAGTAAAATTGGCTCTACAGGGTTATATGCCTACAAAGCGATAGAAAATATACTAAATGTATCTCAAGGTTATGTAAGTAAATGGAAAAAAAGATTTATTAAACAAGGAATACAAGGACTAAGACTAGGTTACAAAGGAGCCAAAACAAAGCTGACTAAAGAGGAAGAAGAAGAGACAATAAAATGGTTATTATGCCAAAAATATTGGGATTTATCAGAACTAGAAATCTATTTAATAGAAGAGTATGATGTAGTATTTGAATCAAAAGAAAGTTACTATAAGATTTACAGAAAAGCGAAGATAACTAGACAGAAAGCTGAAAAAGTAAACCCAAGAAAAGATGAAGAAAAAGTCAAACAAAGAAATGAAGAAATTAAGCAAATTCTGGCTCTTCGGTAATTGTTATGCAAATAATTAACTTAAAATAAAATTCGATGAGAGTGCCTACGCTCAAAAGTAGCTGAAATCCATACAGGGAAGGACTTAAGACACAAACAGGTTAATACCAAAAGATAGACAATTGAGTTAAGATTTGATATAATTGCCAAAAACCAGAGTATTTTACTTATGATACTTGACAAATTTTTGAACCTAAAAGGAACCTCTATTCAAGGCTATCGACACCTAGAAAATATCGGTATAGTTTTCCGAATCGAATCGAAAAATCAAAAAGCAATCTGTCCTCGTTGTGGGTTAGAGAGCGATAAACTTCACCAAAATCATCGACATTTAGTCAAAGATTTACCGCTCTCAGGTCAACCAGTGTACCTACAAGTTAATCGTCGTCAATTTAAGT
>NZ_SFBO01000231.1:0-7161 GCF_007095705.1 Microcystis sp. Msp_OC_L_20101000_S702 | reverse complement strand
AATTGCCTGTGACTGCTGAGACTCTTTGGTTAAGATTATTAGGACGGGGAAAAACGCAAAACCAAGCGGTGCGAGAATTGTTAGAATTACCTCAAGGTAATGCTTTCCGGGAAAATGTCCTGGAATTATTAATTAGTTGGCGGGTTAGTATGGAAATAAATAACATCCTAGAAACTGAGGATAGAGAGGTGTTTATGACCTTATCTCAAACCTATCAGGAATGGAAGGAAGCAACTAAACAGGAGGGACGACAGCAAGGAAAACTGGAAGGAAAACTAGAAGGAAAACTAGAAGGAAAACTGGAATCTATTCCCCGTTTGCTGGCTTTGGGTTTAAGTGTGGAACAAATCGCTCAAGCTTTGGATTTAGACTTAGAGCAGGTCCGACAAGCGGCGCGAGAGTAAAGGTGGAGAGTTAAAACGCAAAAATGCCACAATGGATAAAATAGGCATTTTCTGACTAACTGACATCTTCTATGAGTAACCACCTAAGCGGAAGCGAGATTCGCCAGCGATTTTTAGACTTTTTTGCGGCCAGAAACCATAAAATTCTCCCTAGTGCCTCTCTAGTACCAGAAGACCCCACAGTTTTGCTGACTATTGCGGGAATGCTCCCTTTTAAACCGATTTTCTTAGGGCAAAAGACCCCAGAATTTCCCCGCGCTACCACTTCTCAAAAATGTATTCGCACCAACGATATCGAAAATGTCGGCCGGACTGCTAGACATCATACTTTTTTTGAGATGTTGGGCAATTTTAGCTTTGGTGATTATTTTAAAGAACAAGCGATCGCCTGGGCCTGGGAATTGTCCACAGAAGTTTTTAACCTTCCCCCCGAAAGATTAGTCGTTAGTGTCTTTAAAGAGGATGAGGAAGCTTTCGCTATCTGGCGCGATAAAATCGGTATTCCTGCCCATCGTATCCAAAAAATGGGCGAAGCGGATAACTTTTGGGTATCGGGTCCCACGGGTCCCTGTGGTCCCTGTTCGGAAATTTACTACGATTTTCACCCGGAATTAGGGGATAAAACCATCGATTTAGAGGATGATAGCCGTTTTATCGAGTTTTATAACCTCGTCTTCATGCAGTATAACCGCGACGCAGACGGCAATCTGACACCCCTAGCGAATAAAAATATCGATACGGGGATGGGTTTGGAACGGATGGCGCAAATCCTGCAAAAAGTCGCCAATAACTACGAAACTGACCTAATTTTCCCGATTGTCGCTGAAGCGGCCCGGTTAGCAGCCATAGACTACCAGAAAGCAGACGAAAAAACGAAAGTTTCCCTAAAAGTCATCGGCGATCATGTGCGTTCGGTAGTACACATGATAGCGGATGGTATCTCAGCATCGAATACTGACAGAGGTTACGTCCTGCGTCGTCTGATTCGGAGAGTAGTACGGCACGGGCGTTTAATCGGTATTGAAGGTCAATTTATCACCAAAGTGGCGGAAGTGGCGATCGCTCTTTCCGAGTCCGTCTATGGCAATGTTCGGGAACGAGAAACGGTGATCAAGGCAGAATTAGAGCGAGAGGAAGCGAGATTTTTAGAAACCCTAGAAAGAGGCGAGAAACTGCTCGAATCGATTCTAGAAAAAGAAAAAAGCCAGATTTCGGGAGTCGATGCTTTTACCCTTTATGATACCTATGGCTTCCCCCTGGAACTGACTCAAGAAATCGCCGAGGAGCAGGGTTTAAGCGTCGATACGGCGGGTTTCGAGCAGGAAATGAAAAAACAGCAGCAAAGATCAAAAGCCGCCCACGAAACCATAGATTTGACGGTACAGGGTAGTTTAGATAAGCTGGCAGAACATATTCACCCGACGGAATTTCTCGGTTATACGGATTTGCAAGCAACCGCAACAGTAACGGCGGTTTTAGTCGCTGGTAAAACGGTGGAATCGGCCGCAGCAGGCACTGAGGTGCAGATAGTTCTCGATAAAACCCCTTTTTATGCCGAATCGGGTGGACAAATCGGTGACAAGGGTTATTTAACTGGCGATAATCTGCTTATCCGCGTTGAGGATGTGCAGAAAGAATCGGGGATTTTTATCCATTTTGGTCGGGTAGAGCGGGGAATTGTCACCACCGGCGATACAATTAATGCACAGATTGACCGTTCCTGTCGTCGTCGCGCTCAAGCTAATCATACCGCTACCCATCTGCTACAATCGGCCCTGAAAAAGCTTGTCGATGGGGGGATTTCCCAAGCGGGTTCCCTCGTCAGTTTTGAGCGCCTCCGTTTTGATTTTAACTGTCCTCGTCCCCTGACTGGTGCTGAATTGCAACAGGTGGAAGAACAGATTAACACTTGGATTGCCGAAGCGCATGACACCCAGATAGCGGTGATGGGATTGGAAGAAGCGAAGCAAAAGGGAGCTATTGCCATGTTTGGCGAAAAATACGGCTCAGAAGTGCGAGTTATCGATATTCCTAGCGTTTCTATGGAATTATGCGGGGGAACTCACGTTAAAAATACTGCCGAGATCGGTTTATTTAAAATCATCTCCGAGACGGGAATCGCTGCGGGAATTCGTCGCATCGAAGCGGTGGCCGGCCCTGCCGTGTTAGCATACCTGAATGAACGGGATCAGGTGGTGCGGGATCTGTGCGATCGCTTTAAGGTCAAACCTCTGGAAATTCCCGATCGCATTACGGCCCTACAATCGGAGTTAAAGGGGACACAAAAGCAGTTAGAAGCGGTTAAACAGGAGTTAGCACTAAATAAATCGGATGCTTTGCTATCTCAAGCTGAATCTATCGGCGAATTTAAGCTATTAGTCGCTTCTTTGGGCGATATTGATGCTAATGCTTTGATGGCCGCAGCCGAAAGACTACAGCAAAAATTAGGGGAAGGGGCGGTAATTTTGGCCTCGACTCCCGCAGCTGATAAAGTGAGTTTAGTGGCCGCTTTTAGTCCCCGGGTGATTAAAGATAAGGGTTTACAAGCGGGTAAATTTATCGGTGCGATCGCTAAAATCTGCGCCGGTGGTGGTGGTGGTCGTCCCAATTTAGCTCAAGCTGGGGGACGGGATGCTAGTAAGTTAAGCGAAGCTTTAGCTAAGGCCAAAAGTCAGTTAACTAGCAGTTTACAATAGTTTTAAGGGTGGGCATTTTGTCCACCTTTAAAAAATTAGTTATTCTCTCGGTGTGATTGGTAAAAATAATATGGAACTACTGATCAAGAATTTGGGATCAATTAGAAATAATAATCAAGCTATAGATTTAACCAAGAAGTTTTATACTTTTATTGGTTACAATAATAGTGGCAAAACCCTAGTTTCTCAGCTTTTATGGACAATTTTTAATAATGACAATATTAGAAAGTTTTCCGAAAATACCCAAATTGATTCTTTAGTAATTGACTCTGAAAAACCTATTAAAAAAATTACGATCAATCAAGAATTAATCGATAAAATTCTCAATAAATTTACCCAGTTTATTGAAAAAGAAGTTGTTAATACCTACAATCTTGATGCCAGTATTAAAGAAACGATTATTGGTTCCAATAAATTAATTTTTCAAGCAAATATCCAAGAATTTAAAGAGACGAAATTTAAAACAACTTTTTTGGTTCGTGTTGCAGGAAATAATGATCTGGAGTATTTACAGATTAGCAAGGGCAAAGGTAGCCTAACAATAAATATAAAAGAACCTAATATACCTGAAAAAGTATTTGATCAAATACCCAGAGACTTTTTTGAGAGAGCTAAACCATACAAGGAATCAGTAATTATTCCGTCAATAATAAGAGTGCTTTTGTCTCATGCAGAAGATACTTTTTTTATCCCCGCTAGTCGTAGCTTTTTTCCTGTTTTCTACCAGTACATTTATGAGATAGAGAGAAATAAAAGAAGTGAGTATAATCGTCGATTGCAAGAATTAATAGAAAATATTGATGATGATAGTGATACTAATCGGGATATATTCAAACGTCTTCGGGAACAATTACCCAAAAGGTCTTATACAGAACCAATGAATAAGGTGATTGAGTCGCTTTATTCTCTCAATACCAAGAAAAAAATTAATTCAGTTTATAATTCTCTGATTGAAAAGATGATCGGATTAATGGGAGGAGAAATCACCATTTCTAGTCTAGAATCGATCGCACCTATTCAATTTTCTTTTAAATTCGATGAAAGCAAAGATTTACCTATGTATCTAGCTTCATCTTCAGTCAATCAGTTGACTATCTTGTATCTTTATCTCAAATATTGGGCCAAGGAAAAAAACAATTTTTTGATGATAGATGAACCAGAAGTTAATTTGCATCCCGAAAATCAAATTCGCTTAATGGATATTTTAGTTCAATTTGTCACCGAGCATAACAATCGGGTTTTGATCACCACCCATAGCCCAATTTTAACCGATATTCTCAACAATTATGTTTATCTTCATACCTTAAAAAGTTATGATGTTGATGTCACAAAAATTATTGAAGATAATCAATTAAAAAATTTAAATCCAGAAATTTCACTTGCTAAAGAAGACTTAGGGGTTTACTTTTTCACGGGTGATAAAATTATTGATTATGGAACCAGTCAATATGGTATTTATTTTCGTAACTTTAAAGAAGTTATCAACTCCGTGCAGAAATCTGGAGAAATTTTAACCAATCATATCTATTTAGCAGAGAATGAGTAAGTCTAACTCAAAAAAAGAAATATTTTCCCTTAGACAAGAGTTTCATCAAGCTTTAGAAAAACAGGGTTTTATTCAAGAAATATCCCCTAGTCAGGATGAGTATATTGAAATTCAAGAAACAAAAAAGAGCGATTTAAAGAAAGTAGTTATTAATCACTTACAGTTATCGTCTAAAAATGACAAAAATATATCTACAGAAGTAGATAAAATCTGGGTTATCAATTTAGAAAAAGAGTTACCCGGTATCTCTGCTTCCGGCAAAACCCCTGAAAAAGCTATATTAGTTTTACAGAGAAAAGTCGATGATGCTGGTAAAATTCTCAATTATCATCTGCAAATTTGTTTAATTGAACTCAAAGCATCCCTACAGGCAAAAAAAGACAAAGAAAGCACATTAAAGCAGATTGCTGGTAAATTTCAAAGCGGGATGAATAGAATCTATATGCTTCTGACTCTCAATAATCATGCTAATCCCCAGAAAAACTATCAAGATACAGAAATATTTGTGCAATTCAGAGGAATTATTTTTTATAATCGCAACGAAATTAAAGATAGTGATATTGCCAAAGAAAATCAGCGAGACTATAATTTGAGCGAGAGTACCTTATATAAAATTATCTCTCAATCTACAGAAAACGAAAGCTGTTCCTGCAATAATGGCATCTCCTAAGGACATCTTTCTGATTTGTTTTAAAGTTACTGCTTGTAAAAAATTCTTCAAAATAGACTTTATCCTGATGAGTTAACCGATAGTAGCCTAAAACTTCCAGATAAGATAAAGCAGATACATAAGGAGAATTTTCTGCAATAAACTCCCTGAGAAACTCATTTTCCAATTGAGCGGCATAGATAATAATATTGCTATCTAATAACATGATTTAATCCCGATCAGGAAGAGAGCGATCGCACCGATTTTGTTGTTGCCACTGTTGGGTATCAACAGCAGTAAAAGTATTATTGTTAGCAATTTTTTTTCAAAGCATTGGCCATTTTTTGACCGTTAGATCGATTTTCACCAATGATATTTTCTTCTAATAATGTAATATAAACATTAACAGGATATTCGGAGTTAATTTCAGGGGTTTCATCAAGCCATTGAAGGGTATTATTTTTCAAAATTGCTTTAAAGGTTTTTAGCATAGTTTTCTCCACCCTTAAATGATACAGGATAAATGATTCAGACTAGCCCTAACCCAATTTTAACACAAGACCAACCCAACAAACTGCCTTACCTCAATATTTTAAATTAACGTCTTTGGATCATTTCATAATCAAAAGTTCATTACCAGAGCGAAAAATTACGCAAAATGGTGATAGTCACTTTACCTGTTTTTAAGGCAGGCTAATTTATCGGCGATGACTGGGTGAAAATTAATCATTAAATCAATTTATCACAAGCAATCGAGGGTTTTACTATCGCGTTAATGTAACTTAAAAAACTAGCTTTAGCTTTATTTTAGCTCTTGGAAATAAAATTAAGATAAAGCGTAATAAAATAGATAATTTATTCTTTTGAAAAAACCCATTCAATCATCTATTTTAATAAATGTTCTATTTCTTCATCTGTAAAACCAAATTGTCTAAAAATTCGTAAAACATAAGCAGGGGACATTTCTTTTGCACCTATATCAATAGGAACGATTCGACGTTGATTATACAATACTCTACAATATAAACGATGATCACCTTTTCCTTCTCGATAAAATTGACGGCCTCCTTTTTCAAGAATTTTGATTAGTGCTTTGGGTTTAAGAGAAGGAATATTTTTAGGCATAAACTTTTCTGAGTTCGTAAGTTTCGGGAGTTTCAGAATCTCCCACAGTTAAAAATTCATGAAGTTCGTCTATAGGAATAGGACTGGTATATATATTGGCTTGATCATGATAAATCTCCCAAAAAGATTCAATCGCTTCTTTTAGTTTCTCAATAGCTTTTTCCTGAGTTTCTCCTTGTCCAACTAATCCATTTTCAAGACATAATGAAACCCAATAATCTGCACTTTTTCTCAAAATAACGGTATAAAAGTTCATGGTGATTGTTCCGTTGAAATTTTAATCGGAGATTAGAATTTACTCTAGCTTAATTTTAACACAAGACCAACCCAACAAACTGCCTTACCTCAATCTTTTAAATTAACGTCTTTGGGTCATTTCATCAATAAACAATAAATAAGGCGCATTATACTTTGTTAATGCACCCGATCAGAAAAGCGATCGCACTTTCAATATTCTGCCAAATGCGATCACAAATCCCCATTTTTACATAAAAAAGATAATATAAAACTCAAATTTGAACTATTGTTGTGGAAAGATACTAAGATGACAAAGTTATAATTAACTCAAGCGGAAATTGAAAGCCTTACTTCTGATGAATTTTTGTATTTAAGAAATTGGATTAATAACTGGACTTCCCCGTTGACAAAAGGCCATAACCTGTGCTGTAGAAGGGATTAAGAGAATTTCCGCCGCCCCGTTACTGGGTACAAATCAGGGAAACTCCCAATAAATCTAACGCT
>NZ_SFBO01000230.1:0-5005 GCF_007095705.1 Microcystis sp. Msp_OC_L_20101000_S702 | reverse complement strand
GGGGAATGAGGGATTATTTGCCTTGAGTGATTGGCTCAAAAAGGCGATGGCTTACTTTCCTAAAAGCTGCCAGACAATGAGGCGGTGGATTGACGAAATAACTGCCTATTTTGATAACCAAACAACCCAGGGAACAGTTGAAGGAATTAATAATAAACTGAAGGTGATTAAAAGGAGAGGCTATGGATTTAGAAACTTTAAAAAACTTTAGTCTTAGATGTTTATTAAATTGGCATTTTGCTAGTTGATTTTACATGGTAAGTTCGGAAGAACCGGAAATCTTTAGCTGGCATAAGTAGAATTTTTCTCAAGTTACTATTTCTATTTTAGGTGGTTTAAGTGCGTTTTAGCTTACTACCGAATCATTACCGCTGGTTTTGTGCTTCTAGAAATTCCACCCGTGCCTGGGTGGACTGCAATTCTTTGACTAATTCCCGATAGACCGAGAGGGGAACCGAGGGGCGACCAGTGCAACTCTGGGGTACTTGGGGGAAATACGCGGAGTAGTGGTTATGAATTGACTAATTTAGGGCTTTTAAGCGGTAAAAATGGCCTACTGGACCGGTTCCGCTACCGATAGCGAGGGAATGCTCAAGGGCGTTAGTAACGTACTCCTTGGCTTTTTTCACCGCTATTTTTAGGTCATCACCCAAAGCGAGGTTAGCCGCGATCGCTGCCGATAGAGTACAACCAGTCCCGTGAGTGTTATTGGTTTCGACGCTTCTGGTCTTAAAAGTTTCCCATTCCTCCCCATCAAAGTAGATATCAACCCCACGCAGCCGGCCTTTCATGGCTCCTCCTTTCACTAATACTGGTGTGGCTGACTTCTGGAAAATAATTTCGGCGGCCGCTCTCATCGTCTCAAAATCATTGATCTCGATGCCACTTAAAAGCTGTGCTTCGTAACGATTAGGGGTAACAATCGAAGCCAGAGGAATTAAACTATTAAAAAGACTATCTATAGCCCGATCATCAATTAATTTGGCTCCTACCCGCGAAACCATAACCGGATCCACCACTAAACTGATTAAACGCCAGCGCTCGATCGCCTCGGCCACCGCTTCGATAATCTCGCTGCTGAACAGCATTCCCGTCTTGACCGCTTGCACACCGAAATCCCTGACCACCGCATCGATTTGGGCTGCTACCATTTCTGGACTTAAGGATTCGACGCGCTCGACCCCCAGGGTATTTTGGGCGGTAACGCAGGTAAGGGCGCTGGTGCCATGAACTCGGTGGAAGGCGAAGGTTTTCAAATCAGCTTGAATTCCCGCGCCGCCACCACTATCGGAACCGGCGATGGTGAGGGCAATGGCAGTCATAGGCGGTTAGCGATCAAAAGGACGACGACGTTGCAAGAAATCGGGGATATCTAATCCCGCCGGTTTTGGTGGTTCAGGAGTGGGTGCCGGACTGGGTGCGGGGGTATTGATCACCACCTTGCTACTGGTGGGACGAGAGGGGGATTCCCCAGAAAAACCAGTGGCAATGACGGTAATTCTGACTTCTCCCTGCATTTTCTCGTCAATTACTGCCCCAAAGATGATATTAGCGTTGGGATCCACCACTTCATAGATAATTTCGGCGGCGGCATTGACTTCGTGTAGGGTTAGGTCTTGACCACCGGTGATGTTAAAGACCACACCTTTCGCCCCTTCGATCGAGGATTCCAGTAACGGCGAGGAAATAGCAGCGATCGCTCCTTCCTTAGCCCGAGATTTTCCGGAACCGATGCCGATGCCCATTAGGGCCGAACCCGCATCGGCCATCACTGCCCGCACATCGGCGAAATCCACATTCACCAGACCGGGGATAGTGATAATGTCCGAGATGCCCTGCACCCCTTGCCGCAGCACATCATCAGCGACGCGAAAAGCCTCCTGTAGGGGAGTTTCGGCGGGTATTACCTGTAATAACTGGTTATTGGGGATAATAATCAGGGTATCGACCCGACTTTGTAAACCGCCCACCCCCTCATCGGCCTGATTAGTGCGACGACGACCCTCGAAGGTAAAGGGACGAGTCACAACTCCCACGGTCAAACAGCCGATTTCTTTGGCAATTTCGGCCACAATTGGAGCAGCCCCTGTTCCCGTACCGCCGCCCATGCCGGCGGTAATAAAGACTAGATCGGTTCCTTCCAATGCTTGGGCGATTTCATCCCGGGATTCTTCCGCCGCCTTCTGTCCGATCGCCGGATTGCCCCCCGCCCCTAGGCCGCGGGTTAATTTTGTCCCGATTTGTAACCTCTGGGGGGCGGAGGAGTGGGCCAGGGCCTGGGCATCGGTGTTAATTGCCCAAAATTCGATTCCGGTCACGCCACTGGCGATCATGCGGTTAACGGCGTTACAGCCCCCACCGCCGACCCCGATCACCTTGATCTTGGCGACATTGCTCGGCACGATGCGATTACTACGACTTTCTTCTCGGGGTGTCATCTGTGATTCATGGGGACGAGTAAATAATACTCCAGCATTATTCTGAGAGTAATGATTATCTTCGCTCATAGCTGAACTGGCATAATCGTTACTGTTCAGATTGGGATAGGTGGGAACGATCTCATTAATCGATGTCATTGGAATTGGAACACTCTTAGTACAAGATTCTGTTATTGATTTGATGAATTAGAGATGCACTGTTAACACTATCACTAATATTATGTCGGTTCCAGTATCTACAGTATCAGTTTCTTGTTCATAAAATCATAATTTGGTTTTTTTGCCAATACCTAAAGGGAATAATTGCGGTTATTTACTGATCAATTCCAGTTAATCCCTACCAGTTGCCGTTACTTTGGCAACCCTAGGGGCTGGCTGTGGCTTTAATTGTACAGTGGGAGCATCGGGATTGCTCAGGTCAATGTAGATAATTCGCGCTAGAGGTATCTTGGATGACAATTGCCGTGATTGTACGAGAGCGGTTAATTTTTCCGGCAATCTATCTTTATAAAAACCTAAATAGACCTGCCCCAGTTCGGTTTTTAGTACAAGATTACTAGGATTGCGCCAATCGATGGCGGTAATTTTAATGGATAAGTTATCAATTAAGGGATAAATTTTTTGCCACTGTTGTTGATATTGTCGGTCGTAACCAAGCACTTCTAGGCTAGGTAATTGGCTTTTGGGCAGAGTTCGACCATAATAGTTTTGAGGAATTATCGTTCCCGAGGCATCTAAAAAACCTTGCTGTTGATGAGAACGCCAACGGGCAACAGGTTTTCTTTCTTGAATAGAAACAATCACTTTCGGGGGTAATAATTGCCGCTCGATCTTAACGTCGGCAATAGCGGGAATAGCCGCTAATTTTTCTCGTAATTGATGGGTAGGTAATTCCCAGAGAGATAGAGGATAGCTTAATTTCAGCCAAGCGCGAATCGACTCGGGGGACATTAATTCCGTGCCTGCGATTTCCACCTGTCCAGCCTTGGTAATTGTCCAATAGGGTGAAGTCATCCCCCAAGCTAATCCCGTCGCTAAACCACTAACCACCAGAAAGCGACCTAGAGCTTGCCACACCTTCGATCGCCGTTGGTGGCGCAGGTTTTGTCGTTTTTGTTCCAGGGAGAGGGATGAAAGAATTTGATCGCTCATAGGGAAAATCTCGGACAGTTTTGCTGTTATCTTATACCAAATTTCTAAATTCCTGACAGACATAGAGCTTCTAAAATCCAAGACCATCCCGTTAAATACCCGATTAGCGATTTTTGTCAATTATTTTCGATCTAGAGCGAACTAATCAATTAAATCCCTTGCCAGATAAGGATTTAGTCGATTTATGCCCCCCTATCGAACCATACCAAGTAACGAAGAGCCTAGTGTCATTGGATAAACGATTTAAAAGAGCATCGAGTTTATCTCTTAAAGCATCAAGAGATTCAAAAGTTTCCCATGCCAGAAAATTTTTCAGGTACAGCCAAACTCTCTGTTGCGGGGTTAACTTCAGGACAACAAGAAGGTTGATAAAACAAGATAATATTGTCGGGAATTTCTAAGTGTCCCGCCATATGTGCAGGAGCGTTATCTACTTGTAAAATATGTAATTCATTGGGAAAAGCTTGCGATAGTTGTAATAGATATTCTCCGAAACAATCCCCATCTAAATGGGAGAATTCATAGAAGAAGCTTCTGCCCTGTCGAGGCTCTACAGCCCCGTACAGCCAAAAGCATTGGAAGTTATATTAAAAATTACCAATCGGCTTAACTCCGAAAAGAGTTATTTTATTCCGAGCAATAGTGTGACAACCAAATCTACTTTCATCCTCGCACCAAAAACTTACTTTCTCGTAACGCTTTACTTTCTCGCTTTCCCTGTCTAGTAAAGCTTTTAGTCGTTTAGATAAGTTCGCTTTAAACTCATCTACTTCGCCAGGCAATTGTCTCGGATTTCCTGGTCTAGGTACTTTTAATTGAGCTTCCTAATTCCTGTCTAACGAGACGATAAACTGTTGTATAGCTGACGGAAATTTCTCGAACGACCGAGAGCCAAAAATAAATCTCTTTATAGCTGGTAAAACCCACTGGGTCTTTTAATTCGTTTTGTAAAAGAGCGACTTCTTCTACCGAAATCTTTTTCGGTCTTCCTGGTGGGTTTCCTTCAGATAATAATCGCTCGATTCCTCCTTTTCTGTAAAAACTTAACCAGCGATGGATTGTTCTTTCCCCTCGTCCCATTAATACCACTAAATGGCGAACCGTCTCTACCTCCCCCATCTTCAAAAAATATAAGGACTGTACTTTAGCGTAGGCTAAACTACTTTTTTGTTGTTTCATTAATTTTTTTAAATCTTCTACTGACTCAACAATATCAATTTTGGGTACGACCAGCATCGCCAATTTATCCACTTAATAATCTTTTCTATAAGTATGCCATAGTTTTTGAAATTTGGTATTAGGGTTTGCGGCAAAAAGTCATTGAAAAGTACAGGTCTCTTAATCAATGATTTCACTTAGCTACAAGCATAAGCTTTAGTTGTTGATTAATTTTTAAGTCATAACTTATCCTAATC
>NZ_SFBO01000023.1:0-11606 GCF_007095705.1 Microcystis sp. Msp_OC_L_20101000_S702 | reverse complement strand
TTAGGGTTTTCAACATCGATAATATACCTCTTGCGAACAGGAAACGCTATAGGCGCTTTTAGGCTTCTGTTATTGAAAAGAGAGGCAATTTTTCGAGGTTGCTTATATTACAATATTTCATTGTACAGCTTTAAATACTTAGATGCTTGAATCTCAAGAGTAAATTCTTGCTCCACTTTTTGCCTTGCCCGAATGCACAATTGGTTATACCTTTCTGTATCTTCTAATACCCAATTAATTCCGCTTGCTAAGTCTTCCACCTCGAAGGGGTGAGCCAGATAACCATTCTCTTGATGTTCGATCATATCAGGCATTCCACCAATTTTAAAGGCAACAGAGGGAGTGGCACAAGCGAGAGCTTCCATGACTGTATTGGGAAGATTATCCTCAATTGAGGGAGCGACAAAAATATCGGCGGCGGCATAGACTAAAGCTAGGGAAATATCATCATTTAATCTGCCTAAATAATGGGTTTTTAAGCCGAAATCAGGCGGATTCACTGGTTCAGAGGCACCGAAGACCACTAACTCTAATTTATGCTGCCATATTTCCCCCTGCTGTTTAACGGGGAAATAGAACCCAACAGTATGACCGTGACGTAGTACCTCAACGGGAGTCTCACCGTATAGGTATTTAGGGAGTTCGCTCCGAAATTCTCGCACCCCAATTTTCTCAATGTCATACTTAATCCATAGTCTCTCTCGTTGTGTACGCATTGTGTACATACTGTAGCACTATTTAAGAAGGGATATCTACAAATAAATTTGCTCATGTTTTACCAGATTAAATTTTTAATCTGGTTTAAAGAAAATGCCATCCATCTGCAACATCCTCCCAGTTTTTTCGGCAGTAAACCCTGGTTCAATACCGTACAGTTCGTAACCTAGTTTTTCTATAATATCAATCATTTCTTTAAACAGGACTTGACCTTCGTAGAGAGGGACTAAAGATAATTCAAGCTTAATACCTTTAACCAAAGGCAAAATTGCTGTTGCCCCTTCTAGCACTTGTTTTTCCAATCCTTGCACATCTATTTTGAGAAAAATGGACTTAGTTTCGCTTTTGATATAGTCCTTGGCCAGGGTATCTAGCCTGCTCAATTTTACTGTTTCTGAACCAGAGTAAGCTGATTCGGGGGCAGATTCTAAGTGAGCATCCAACATTGGCAAAGCTGAACTACTCTGGCTGTTACCAGCAATATTGATGATAATTTCACCTTCTTGGTTGCCAATGGCAGTTTGGGGAGCAATTTCCCAGAGCGGGTCTTTTTCACTAACAGCTTTTAATTGAGAGTAAGCACTTGACAGCGGTTCAAAGGAAACAATCCTCCCTGAATAGCCTAACTCTCGCAGTAATTTGGCATATTGCCCAATATTAGCGCCAACATCGAATACTAAGTCAATATTGTGATAGGCTAACAAGCGATGCATTTTCGCCGCTTCAGATGTTTGTACATTGTATCTTTTTAGATCAATTCCTAAACTTCTGGCGAGTTTCTTGACTATTTTTTTGAGCATGGCTAAAATCTCCTTACCTAGAACATTCTAAAGTTTTATGGTTTTTAATCAACTCAAGAGTCTCATACAGTTGATTAAAAACTGCAATTTTTGTTGAATATTTGTCGATTTGCTTTACTGTAGATTTCCCCCTGCCAGTTAATAGCAAAACAGGTTGACAACCTGCTTTTATGGCACATTCTAAATCACTTGGTGCATCACCAATAAAAAAAGATTGGGCAATATCAATATCATATTTTCTCGATGCTTCTAGTAACAAGTAAGGTGAAGGCTTCCGACATTGGCAGTTTTCTGAAGGATGGTGAGGACAAAGTAAAAGATCGTGGAAAAATACACCAAATTTTTGATATTCATGAAAAACTCGCCTATGGACAGCTTCTACGTCTTCAAGACTAAAATAGCCCCGCCCGACACCAGATTGGTTGGTATATAAAATCAGTAAGTAACCTACATCTTGCCATTGCTTCAAGGTTGAACCGGCACTTTGGGGAATCTTTACTTGTTCTGGCTGACTTAGATAGGGAATGTAATCAATGATAACTCCATCTCGATCCAAAAATAAGGCTTTATTCATGGTTTTAATGCCAGTTGGGGGTAATTTTTGGGAATTTATTGATGATTTGTGTAGTCGATCTATCTTTCACTAAAGGTATCAGTGCTACTTGCCCTTGATATGAGCGTACAAAATCAGCACCAACCACTTCTTCTTCCTGATAGTCAGCACCTTTAACTAAAATATCAGGCTTAATAGCTTCAATTAACTTTATCGGAGTATCTTGATCGAATAAAACAACAGCACTAACTGAGCTAAGTGCTGCCAGAACTCTGGCTCGATCGGCTTCGGAAACCAGGGGACGTTCTGCTCCTTTTAATCTTTTCACAGATTGATCCGTATTCAGTCCAACAATTAATACATCCCCCATAGCTCTAGCTTTTTCTAGATATACTACATGACCTATATGTAGTATATCAAAGCAGCCGTTGGTGAAAATAATTTTCTTTCCTTGAACTCGCCAGGCAGCTATTTGGCGCATTAAATCTGACAGTTGCAGAATTTTACTGTTCAATTTACTAATTCCTTCCTGCTCAATAACTTGCAGCAATTCTTCAGCGTGTACAGGAGCAGTTCCCACTTTCTGAACGGCAATGCCAGCGCCTAGATTAGCTAATTCTACTGCTTCAGTCCAAGATAATCCGGCGGATAAACCGGCTCCTAATATAGCTATTACGCTGTCCCCTGCACCAGATACATCGAATACTTCTCGTGCTTGAGTGGGAAAGTGATAGCCTTTACCATTCCAAAATAAAGTCATGCCGCGCTCACTACGAGTAATTAGTACAGCTTCCAGCGCATACTTTTGTTGAAATTCTTGGGCGGCAAATTCAAAATCTTCATCGCTGATTAAAGAGTGCTTGATTGCCAACTCAGATTCAGGACGATTTGGTGTGATGGCAGCCGCACCTGTATAAGCTGTATAGTCAGTACGCTTGGGATCAACTAATACTCTCACGCCTTTCTGTCTAGCTATTGGCAAGAAAACCTTCAAGAAGTGGTCAGTTAAAACTCCCTTACCATAATCTGATAGGATGACAACATTTACATCATCAAGTTTATTGATGCTACGTTCTAGTAAATTTTGCTCCATATCTGAGTCAATTGCTCCTGTATTCTCATCATCTAGGCGGAGCATTTGCTGGGAGTGACTAATGATTCTTGTTTTAACTGTAGTTGGACGGTTTGGATCGGTGACTATCCCATCTGTAATTATATTTAGATTTAGCATTTCACGAGTTAGAATTTCTGCTTCAATATCAGCGCCAACTATACCAAGTAGATGAACTTGACAGCCGAGAGTAGCTAAGTTACAAGCGACGTTACCCGCTCCTCCAAGTGATACTGTTTTTTTATTAACCCTAACCACTGGAACGGGTGCTTCGGGAGATATACGAGAAACGCTACCCCAGATATATCGATCTAGCATTAAATCACCAATTACGGCAATTTTGATATTGATAAATTTTTCTCTGATTAACTGCTGGGTTGTAGATTGATTAAGAAATATAAGCATTTTTTACTATTGTTAAATGAGCGATATGTGATTGAATAAGCTTAGATTTACAACTATACTTCAATCCATTTTTTATCTTTCACCCCAGGCAAACGATGTTTCATGCCAAACTGAGCCCGCGGATGTCCAAAGCAGGTAGCAGGTTCTATTTCAGGTAACCAACTACAGGCAATATCTTCTCGGATGAAGAAGGCATTTGTAGCGATAGCATTCGTTCCCACCAGGCGATAGCCTTTTTCTTTACCTAACTTAACAAAGGCTAGTAGAGAAGCGCCGGCATAATCAGAACCATATTGGGTAAACTCTGCCTTGAAATCATCTGCATAGGGAACAGTGACAGAAACATCAGGTCCCCAGAGATGATTAAATTCAAGAACTACCACTCTCGGAGAAATGCAAGAAATTTCTTTCCATAGCCAATAATCAATCCCATCAATATCTAAAGAGAGAAGGTCTATTTCTCCATTGAAACCATTTTCAGCAATAGTTTGATTAACATTTTTGGCTGTAATCCATTGACAAGTAATTGAAGGCGGCCAATATTTTGTATCTGGGTGTTTGAAGTAGATTTTTTTCGCTATTTCCACATTTTTTTGCGAACCATCACATAGTAAACCAAACCATCTATGGTTAATAATTAGATTTGCTGTATTGCATTCAATTCCATCACCCGCACAAATTTCAACACACTTCTTATTCGTCGTGCCAATAAGTGAAAATATATAAAGGAGAATACCATCTTCCTCATTTTGAGAATGTACTCTAAACCCAACCTCGCTAAATGCTAATGGATTAGAACCGTGCCGATATAGTTGTTTATACTGTAGGCTTAACCCTAGCTGTTCAACAGAATTTGAACTCATTAAATATTCAGAGCGTAGTAATAATTGAGAAATCAAATTTAGACCTTTTTCAAAAAACCTCTTTATCATCTTTTTTTCGGAATTATTTTAACTAACTAATGAATTTACAATGAATTTGCTTTGAGCTTTGCCAGTACAGCATGCAGAAGCAGAGGAATCATAATTTCGTGATGCCCTGTTATCGAATAGCCGTGTCCTTCAATCTGGGTAGGTCTTTGAACCACATTTTGAAGTGGCCGATAATGTTGAAGCATATCCATATTTACAGTTGTAAAACTCTCTATTTTATGGGATGACAAATTTCGAGCAAGATTGAGTGCTTTCAGAAATACTTCTGGTAGTATAACAGCAGATCCTAAATTTAGATAGACACCTCCACTGTCAAAATCCATGATGATAGAAGTTAATAGCCGAAAATCAATGAAACTCGTATGCCCCAATGCTGAACCGTCTGCACCAGGATGCATGTGAATGGTGTCGCCGCCTATTGCAGTATGGACGGTTACAGGTATCCCAAGTTTCTTTCCAGCAGCAAGAATACTATATTCAAGAAAAGGGGGAGCAATCTCAATTAGCCGCATACCAAGACTCTCACCTAATCCGAGACTTCTTTCTGAACCTAATTTAATAGCATGATTCATAGATTCGCCAGTTTCCCGAACCATGCCAAACATACCAGACTCTAAACTAGCAGCAACATCTTCCGAGGTTCGTCCAATTAAAGCTAGTTCAAAGTCATGAATACTGGCTCCACCGTTCATCGCTATACCACTAATTATACCCTCTGTCATGAGTTGGATTATTAAAGGACTCAGTCCACATTTAATGATATGTCCTCCAATGCCTATAACTACTGGCTTCTGACGCTGATTTGCAGCGACAATTGCCTCAACAACCGCCCGTAATTCTCGCGCTTTCAAAATATCTGGTAATGATTCCAGAAACTGCATAAGATTTGGATTGACTGGACATAACTGGGCAAAATCTGACGATTGAACTTTGGTTGGGCGATCCTCCAGTGGCAACGTCTTGACATTTTTCAAATCAATGGGTTTATACTTTTTTTGCATGACACAAATCCTCTATTAAGCTTTGCAATTCTAAGGCAATTTTAATGGGTTCAATTTCTTCGATACATCTAATATTCCGAAATATACAACGCGAATTACACCAGTAACAATCCATAGATTGATTTACAACTCGATGTATATTAGGATTTCCCCAGGGATAAAACCGACCATAATGCCAACCCCCCATAATACCAACAACAGGCTTCTTTATCGCTACACTTAAATGAAGAGAAGCAGAATCTGTGGAGAGTACAATATCACAATTTCTTAATCCTTCAATTAACTGCCTTACTGTACTATCTCCAGCAAGATTGAATACTTTGAGTACGTTTTTGCAGCTTTTTATTTCCTGCTGTATCTTATCACACAAGTTTCTCTCAGACTTACTTCCGAACAAAACAATTGTCAAAAGTTCATTATTAAGATAATTAAATATAGATCTGTATTGCTGAATTGGATACAATTTTCGTTTATCAGAGGCTCCGGGACAAAGAGCTAATACAGTAGATGTAGAACTCTGAGGTATTCTTTCCTTCGCCCAAATTCGATCCTCGTCGGTTGTCCAAACTTCAGGCCACAAATCCTCAATAGTAGTATTGATACCTAATAATTGAAGAAACTGAGCCGTCACATTTAATTCATGCAAATCTACCAAACCTGTACCTAAATGTAGGCACCGACTGTATAAATTGCTGTACTTTGCCTCAGTTTTACAATCTTGATTTGAGTAATCTCCGGCTATCCCAATTTTTATTCTTGCGGGGATATCAGAAACTATTGCATATTCACCATATATCCCCTTTGATGGCGAACGTACAGGCACTAATAAAAGATCAGTTTTAAGATATTGCAATAAAGGTTTGCGGTTTAATTTGTCAAACCAACCCAGTAAATATGTGCGACCACGAAGCATATTAGGGGGGATAAAACTACTAGATGGCATAGCATATTTATCCCAGGTATGGACGTAATCGATGTAGGGACAATACTCAATATAGTTTTGCACATACTTTTTTACACACAAAGAGATAGTCGCATTTTGAAAATGATTCCGTATATGACGAAGAGTACCAGAGAACAGCACTACATCTCCTAAATTATCGGGACGTAAAATTAAAATACTCTGACAATCTTTAATTTCTGTGTTCACGCAATCCATTACCTCCGAATTTTTTCTTTATTGTCATTATGTAATAGTAGGAATTGAGCAAGTAAAAGCCGAATCAACTACTTGACATAATATATGTCCGATTAGAATATGTGCCTCTTGAATTCGGGCTGTATTACTAGAAGGAACTATCAAGGATAAGTTTACAACATTTTTAATTTCTCCGCCACCTTTACCTAATAGAGCGGCTGTCTGACAACCGAGGGATGCAGCAGCCGTCAACGCCTGTAGTACATTTTTGCTATTGCCAGATGTAGAGATACCAATAACTAGATCGTTAGCATTAGCTAATGCCTCAACTTGGCGACTAAATATATTGTCATACCCATAATCATTTCCAATCGAAGTTAAAATTGAGGTATCTGTTGTTAAGGCAATCGCTGGAAGTCCACGACGTTCTGTAGTGAATCGTCCTACTATCTCCGCTGCTATATGTTGTGCATCAGCAGCACTACCCCCATTGCCCATTAACAAAATTTTGTTTCCTGTTTTCAGAGTTTTGACTACAAGAGTAGCTAGTTGTTGAATCTCTGCTAAGTAATTAGCTAGAGAGTTAATAACCAAAGTATGCTCTTCCACACTCTGTTGTATCTGTTTTTGTAAGAGGAAGAAGCTGTCTGGATATTCTTGTATGTCTAGATTACTTTCCATAGTATGCTTAAAGCAAGTTTTCTAATTTAATTAAAGCTGATTGATAATCTTGATAAGCTTTTGTTTTAATCTGTGAGAATCGTTCCTCAAAACTATCTGCCCCATTCTTGAGATATTGATACTCAGAAATTAAACGAGTCACATCGACATCATTAACAAAAGCATTGCGTAAACCAATCTCTTTAGCCATGCAAGCTCTCGAATCATTGCCTACTACAAATGACGGACGACCAAAACTAGCCAGCATAAATGCACCATGAACTCTGTTCATTATACCATATTTAGCCTGTGAGTAAAGTCTAAGATAATCAACATAATCTTGGGAAAAGAAAATATTGGCTTTAGAGTCAATCTTGCGGGCTTCATTCACTTCAGCTTGGTTATGGCAAACAAAAATGCACCGCTCACTAATTTTAATTTGGTTATAGAATTCACGAAAAGCTTTCTCCCATTTATCATAATCAATTTTTTGACCAAAACTATAGTGAGCACCGCCTCGCATATAATTCAAGGCAACAAAACTAGGATCACTAGGTTCAATACCTAATTGATCTCTGGCAAAAATAGAAGAGCATGGAATCACTGGTGCATCCAAACCAAGACTATTTAACACTTTCCTGGCTAGACTGTCACGGACAGTAGTTATCTTTGTCAGAGAATGTAGTTCTTTAATGTAATTTACATCTTTCTTGGATTCGAGAAACTCCCTTCCGTCGCTGTGGTATTTTTGGCAAGTCCCCGCAGCTAAGTTAATGAATGGGACACGATCTTTAACCTTTTGATAGCGCCGTCTAATTAATGGTTC
The DNA here is from genome assembly GCF_007095705.1 of Microcystis sp. Msp_OC_L_20101000_S702. Classification (NCBI taxonomy): domain Bacteria; kingdom Bacillati; phylum Cyanobacteriota; class Cyanophyceae; order Chroococcales; family Microcystaceae; genus Microcystis; species Microcystis sp. Msp_OC_L_20101000_S702. Next base: position 3,463 of record NZ_SFBO01000023.1, on the reverse strand, counting down.
AAACCACTCACTGTCGGCACAGTTTGGACCACCTTCGTGAGACCAATAAACAGGTGCTCCACTTTGCACCAGTAAATCAGCTTCTAGAACTCTGTCTTTTGTCAATGTTAATGGTAGCAGCGGATCAACACGTCGGGAAAAGCGTAAATCCCGAAACCACTCAAAACCATATCTAGATGTGATAGGAGAATGTTTATGTACGTTTTGAATAGAGAGGTTTTCCCCCAGAAATCTTTGTTTGAGAAGATAAATTATTCCTTCTCTAACAAAATCATCCCCTACATTATGATTGATTGTGGTAATTATTGTGACTTTCATAAATCTATTAAATTTGTCTAAAATTAATTAAAATACAATGATATTACACAACTTTTGCGCTGAGGGACTTAAGCAAACTCACAAACTTACGGACATTAGATTTCAAGCTTGATCTTTTAAGAGTGTGTGCGAAGTAAATCTCGTCCGCTTTACGATCCCTATAGATTCCCAAAGGATGCTTCAGAGGAAACTCTATTGCTGAAGTTGACATATTGGCTTCTTTAGTATTGGGGTTAAACGTATGGGTAGCATCTTCTCTAAAACCTATATTCGAAATCAAATTTACATTGGGGGTTACGCAAAGACCAGAGTTAATAAACTTGGCAAACGCCCACTGATAATCCCATGTATCTATCTCACCGATTGAAACTTTATCATATAAGTCGATTCTAGTCAAGCTCTCTTCTAGATTTTCACAAAAATTATAATAGATCTGCTGGTCTTTAACTTCCTTCCACAAGTTGATGTTAACGTCATAATATTTCCACGCTCTCTGCCAAGCGGCCCAGCCCCATATTGGACCGTATTTTGAGAAGTAATAACTATCACCAATTTTTCTCTTACCATTCAGAAAATTAGAGCCACATATTTGCATGATTCTTGAGTCGTTTCTATAGAGTTTTAGTAATTCTTCACAAAATCGAAAAAAAGTAGAATGAGGCAAGCAGTCATCTTCAAGAATAATAACCTCTTGAACTATCTCAAAAACCCAATTTAATCCACTCGATACCCGACTTTTACAACCTAAATTAACATCAGAATAATCTGTCAACACCTCACAATCCCAATCAACTCCATCAATGATAGCACGAGCAGCTTTACACTTTTCAATATCATCGGCTCTATCTGGACGAGGACCGTCGGCAACCACTAATAACTTAGGTGGTTTCGCCTGACGGATAGCTTCAAATACCCTCGCTGTCGTATCAGGTCGATTAAAAATCAGGAAGGCCACAGGAGTGGTTAGTTGGAAGTCAGTCATACACGGATTTACTTTTAACTCGCAGCATCATAACCCAGCCTGACCAAATTGTCAACTCTAGGCTAGTGGGACTACCAAAATCCACCCAGACGAAGTCAGAGACTTTCAGGATTAATCCCCAATTCCCTGAGTTTAGCCGCCAATCTTTCGGCTTTTTCTTCGGCTGCCTCAGCTTTCTGTTGTGCTGCCTCAGCTTTCTGTTGTGCTGCCTCAGCTTTCTGTTGTGCTTCTTCAGCTTTCTGTTGTGCTTCCTCAGCTTTCTGTTGTGCTTCTTCAGCCAACTCTCGCGGGGTTGGCAACAAGATTCCATCTAAAGTCGCCCAGCGAATCCAGACGGTTGTTACCCCTCTATATTCTCCCTGCCAACGAACTAAAGCTAATCCCAAACGACCACTGATTAGCCATCCTTTCTCGTTGGGTTGCCGCGGTTCATATAGGCCATCAACTAAGACAAATTCGGCAAAATCTTCAGGATTAAAAGGATCGTACCAGAAATATTCAGGCACTCGTAACTTATCTTGATAAATCTGTTTTTTCTCGGTTTTGTCTATTTGGGTGGTACTTTCCGAGAGGAGTTCAATCACTACATCGGGAGCTTTTCCCTCCTCCCAAGTAACCCAACTTTTTCGCTCCCCTTTTGGCACGCCTAAGACGGCAAAAAAATCAGGTCCTTTGAAGTCTTGATTTTTCAGTTGTGCTGTACTGAAATAGACAAACATATTGCCACTGGCATAACCATCTTCTCGTCGGTCTAGCCAAGGGGATATACTGTCTATTAACAGATCCATCTGCCATTTATGCCTTTGAGTTTCCATGGGTACTCCATCATCGCAGGGAAGTTCATCTTGGGTGGGTAATGCAGTTAACTGCATTGGTTGACTAAACGTCAGAGTTTCCATATTTCTGTCCTAGATTTTGGGTTTAGTTATTTAGATTTTCTAGATTTTTTGCCCTCTTTCAGGCAAATACTACTTTAATTGAGTAGCTACAGCAATTCTAAATGATTCGTGAACGGGCAAGGAGCTTAATCCCATTGTTCAGCTGCTTATTGTCAAGGGTTTAGGGGATTACTATCTGTTCTATCACAATTCTAGACTAAGACGCATTGGCCCTTCTAGGTTCTGTGTGAGCATGGTATAATAGTAACACAGAACAGGAGGTGAGTTATGTGGATAAATTTTGATCAACTCCTCGATTTACCAAATGTAACAGTGGTCAATTATCAAAAAATTACTCAAACAATTTTCCTAAAGCTTGCTCTTTAAAATGAAACAATTGAATGTCCGAAATGCCATGAAACCTTGGACAGAATCAATCAGACAGAGTATAATCTAGTCAGAGATTTGTCAATATTAGGCAATTGAGTATATTTAGAAGTACCACGCCGCCAGTTTCATTGTCAAAAGTGCCAAAAGTATATCAGCGAAAGACTATGTTTTATGAGATTAAGACAGCATCAGACAATTCGCTATGAATCGATGATTTATGAGAGAGTAAAAAATTGTAGCATCGAAGAAATAAGTCGAGAAGAAGGGTTAGGATGGGCAGAAGTTGAGTTAATATTTAATCACTGTGCTAAAGAACTAGAAAAGGAAGAGTGGGAAGCACCAGAACGAATAAGCTTAGATGAATTTAGTCACTTAAAAGGACATAAAGATTTCATAACAACGGTCGTAGTTCTGGACAAGAAAATTTTACTAGATGTGATTAAAGGACATAAGCAAGATCAATTGGGAATCCTTAAAGGCACAGCCAGACGCAGTTCGGGAGAAGGTGAAAGAAGTGAGCGTCGATATGTGGTCAGGATTTACAGCAGTGAACAAGGAATTATTTCCCAATGCTAAAATCATCTATGACCGTTTTCATGTAATGGCTATCATCAATGACGAGCTTAATAAATTGAGAAAGTTAATGGGGGTGCATGAAAAAGGATTACCTCATTTATTATGGAAGAATAAAGAGGACTTAAAGCACGAACAAAAACAACAACTAGAAGTTATCCGGAAAGAACATTCATGCTTGGGAATAGCCTGGGAAATGAAAGAAGAAATTAGACAAACTTATCAAAGTTGTAGAACGTTCAGAGGTGCTGAGAGAAAATTGGAAAAATGGATAAGAATAGGCGGGATATTATATCAAAGTAGTGCCAGCATGATCCAGAAG
>NZ_SFBO01000229.1:0-29028 GCF_007095705.1 Microcystis sp. Msp_OC_L_20101000_S702 | reverse complement strand
CCCCTAAGCCGAGTTTTCAAGGTGCTGCGCCGTCCACTTGGTTTTCGAGACTGGCCTTTTAATTCTAACGTAAAGCCAACCTAGAACGGCGGGGTTTCAGACCCAAAATTTCCGATGAAATCGATAGAATAACGATAGGGGAAGCTTGATTGTTTGCCTTAACCGACAATTTTTATTGTTAATCAACTTTGACCAGACCATCATCATGAATGAACCACCTAATAGCGCTGGCGATGAAATCCAATTACCCCGGGGAGAAAGAGTTGACCAGCTAAGACATCTGATCGAAACCCTACGCATTGCCGATGAAGTGGCCAATCGCGGTTATTTGATTACCAGCGCCGAAGTGGCCGATTTAATGGATATTAATCCAGGGGCCGTTACCAGTCGCGGCGACCATTGGCCGTGGCGAAATTGGGTAATCTCCCGGGTCAGACGCGAGGGAAACCAAATTCTTTGGCAGTTGGAAAAAGTCGATTAGGATTAATGGCAACCATCAGTTAATTTCTCTCTTAACTTTTGTAATTATTTCGTCATTTTCCCCCAGCAGATGACGCGCAAAACGTCGAGCTAGGGGCGGAGCCGATACAAGTGTACTGGTAAAACCAGAAAATACCTGCAATCCCACTTTATCGGCGATCGCTCCCACCAGAGGCCGTCCCGAGGGGGCAAAGGCCACTAGGCAATGATGACAGCTGCCGGGGAGAGAGGCTAAAGAGGGCAGCAATGTCCCCACGGCGGTGCGGATTGCTTTTTCTCCGGCCAGAGGGTTTAAAATCCCGTCTGGATCGGTGATAATGGCGCTAATTTGCCCTAGATAAAGACTTTGATCCCGGAATTGTACCGCTCCCGTTTCTAAAACACTGGCAATTATTTCTGGGGTTTCTCTCTGCCAAATGCCCTGCTTTTCTAGTTGGGTGATTTTTTGCTCTAATAGCAATCTGGCAGGAATTGCGGGCATAACTAGGGTGTTTAATTTGATCTCAGTGGGGGGAATTTTGATCACCTGGGCATGGGTAAAATAGACGGGAGCAGTAATACCGGATTTTTGCAGTAAAGACCGGGTTAATCCCCCCGCACAGACGATAGTTTCCCCAGCAGAATAATTATTTTTAGGAGTTTTTGCGCCGGTAATTCTCGATGCAGTTTCAATTAATTCGATGACAGCTTCCCGAATAATCGTGCCTCCCAGACGCAGAAAAGCTTGTTGATAGGCAAGATTAGTTTTTTCGGCGTTAATGTGACCGTGGGGCAGTCGTAAAACTCCGGAGATAGCAGCGGGATTTAATAGGGGTTCTAAAGCGATCGCTGCCTGCGGATCGAGAATTTCGGGGGTAATAGTAAAGATAGCAAATTTTTCGGCCACAGTGGCTGGATCATCTTCGGGGTTAACGGTGAGAATTAACTCTATGTCCCGGTATTCGTTATCTATGCCCAATTCCTGCGATAAATTGCGCTGAATTTCTCGACCTTCTTGATATAATTTTCTCTGGATTTCTGTGGTGGCCGACCAATAGGCTAAACCCCCGTAACTGTAGAAAGTGGCGTTGAGGGGATGGGTTTCTTTTTCTAATAAGAGGACTCGACTGCCTAGATTGGCTAGTTCATAGCTTAAGGCAGAACCGGTGATACCACCACCGATAATTATATAATCATAAGTTGTGGTCATAATTGGGCTAATTTTTCCTCGATTAACCTATTCTATCATTATACTTGCTCGGTTCCCTGGTTCTGATTTAAGCAATAATTGCTATAATTACAGAAAATGTTAAAGGCGGGATCGGATAACTATGCAACAGTTAGAAACTAGGGGGATAACTGACCGATGGATTAAAGGTAGTTGGGAAGAATACTTAGCAGCAATTAAAAACTTCCCAGAAAATCAAGGAAAAAGTTATTATTACAATGGCTATTATCGATTAGAAATGACTCCTATTGGATTTGAACACGCTAGAGATCATCACGTTGTCTTTTTGGGGGTGAGTCTCTACGCTATCCTCAAAGAAATTCCTTTTCAAGGACTCCCTACTTGTTCTTATCGTAAAAGAGGAATTAGAGAAGTGCAGCCAGATATATCTTACTATCTAGGAGAGAAAGCGAATCTGATACCAAATGGGACTTCGATTATTGATTTAAATCAGTATCCCCCACCAGATTTAGTCATTGAAATCTCAAGATCTACCCTCAATGATGACCTAGGCAATAAACGCTTACTCTATGAAGAATTAGGGGTTAGTGAATACTGGATTGTTAAGGTAGAGTATCCCCAAATATTCGCTTTTGAAATAATCGATCGAGGTAGTAAAAGAATTGATATATCAAAGGTTTTACCTAATTTAAAACTTGCGGTTTTAGAGTCAGCTTTACAACAGGCACGCACCAGAGATCAAAGTCAGGTGGGACGTTGGTTAATCACTCAATTTCAAGGTTAACTCCATAAAATCGAGGCTAATATTATGCAACAGCTAGAAACTACTATCTCGACAGATTTATGGATTAAAGGTAGTTGGGAAGAATACTTAGAAGCAATTAACAACTTCCCAGACAATCAAGGAAAAAGTTATTATTACAATGGCTATTATCGATTAGAAATGACTCCTATTGGTAACGATCATGCCAGCGATCATGCTATTTTGATCTTCGCTGTTAGTCTCTATGCCACCCTAAAAAATCTGACCTTTAATGCCAAAGATAATTGCAGTTTTCGCAAGTCGGGTTATCGAGAAGTTCAACCGGATATATCTTATTATTTTGCAGAGAAAGCTAATCTGATTCCCTACGGTACTTCGATGATTGATTTAAATCAGTATCCCCCACCAGATTTAGTCATTGAAATCTCAAAATCTACCCTTAATGATGACTTAGGTAATAAACGCTTACTCTACGAAGAATTAGGAGTTAGTGAATACTGGAGTGTTAAGGTAGATGATCCTCAAATATTCGCTTTTGAAATAATCGATCGAGGTAGTAAAAGAATTGATATATCAAAGGTTTTACCTAATTTAAAACTTGCGGTTTTAGAGTCAGCTTTACACCAGGCACGCAGCCAGGATCAAAGTCAGGTAGGACGTTGGTTAATCAGTCAATTTCAAGGTTAAATCCTGCTGTTTTTTTGCAGCCGCTTTATCCAATAAAGACTCGGCAAAAGCGATGGCAGCCGCTGCCGAATTTCCTCCCGTTAATTGTGCCAATTCTTCCCTTCTCGTCTGACGATTATCGAGAGAAGTAACCCGGACAACCGTGCGAATTTCCGAGAGATTAGTGGAATCATCTTCGGCAATCATTTGTTTATAAACGCGAAAATGGTGATCAGCTAAAGCAGCCACTAAGGGTTGATGAGTGACGCATAAAACTTGATATTGTTGACCTAATTGATCTAATTTATCGGCAATTGCCTGGGCAACTTTTCCCGATACTCCCGCATCAATTTCATCAAAAATTAGGGTGGCTGCTGCCGATTGGGATTGGGAAAAACAGGACTTTAACGCTAGGAGAAAACGACTCATTTCTCCTCCGGAAGCGGTACTGGATAAAGGTTGGATTTTTTCCCCTGGATTGGGACTAAAATAAAATACCACTTGATCGACTCCCAGACTGCTAGGATTACCCGGGTCAATCCGACAGACAAAAATCACCTTTTCCATGGCTAAAGGTTTTAATTCCTGTACCAATTGTTTTTCTAGTTGACTAGCGGTTTCTTGTCGCAAAAAGGTTAACTGGGTGCTAGTTTCTCGATAGATGTTTTCCTGTTGCTGACAAATTTTTTCTAATTCCTCAATCGATTGTCCTTCTCCCGTCAACTCCGCTAATTCCTGCTGTAATTTCTGATAATAATCGATCGCTTCGGCTAAACTTGGGCCATATTTGCGACAAATGCGCTTAAGTTGGACAATTCTCTCTTCTATCTCGTTCAATCTCTCCGGATCTGCCTCTAGACTATCCCCATAAACGTTGATTTCCTGTCCCGCTTCCACCACCTGATTTAATGCCGATCGCACCATCTCTAAAATTGGCTCTAAACTGCTATCATAAACCATCATATTTGTCAAGATATTTTCAGCTTTTCCTAACAAATCAGCGACGGCGGGTTGATCGCGATCATTTTGGTAGAGTAGTTGATAGACTTGATAGCTGGAATTTTGTAAATCGACACCGTGGGAGAGTCGGTTTCTTTCCTGTTCTAACTGTTCCAACTCGTTAGCGTCAGTTAAATTAGCTGATTCTAGTTCTTTTAGTTGATATTCTAATAAATCTAATCTCTGTAGGCGATTTTGTTCCGATTGCAATCTATTATTGAAAATATTCTTGCTTTCTTGCCAGTTAGCGTAGGCTGTGGCTACTTTTTCCCGCTGCAGCAGCAGGGATTCACCCCCGTAGAGATCTAATAATTCCCTCTGTCGATTAGCGTCCATTAACTGAACTGTTTGACCTTGAGCGGTGATTTCTACCAAAAAATCTCTTATTTGCGCCATTTGTTGGCGATTAGCGACGACTCCGTTAATCCGAGAACGAGAACGCAAGGAATTATTAGTAATCACTAATTCCCGGCTGATGGTCAGACTATTATCCTCTAATAGGTCAATTTCCTGACTTTCTAGCCAAGCAATTAATTCTGGAGTCAGAGAAAAAGTCGCTTCTAGGGTTGATTGTTGGCTTCCCTGACGGATGACGCGATGATTGACTTTACCACCGAGAACAATATCGATCGCATCTAATATAATCGATTTTCCTGCCCCCGTCTCACCGGTCAGTACATTTAATCCGCTGCCGAAAGTTAATTCTAAGCGATCGATGAGGGTAAAATTTTCAATTTGTAGGCAGGATAACATATATCAGTAATCAGTAATCAGTTGCTAAGTAGGTAGGCGTTAAAAATTATCAGATGCCCCCTTATTAAGGGGGGATACCCCCTTAATCCCCCCTTATCAAGGGGGGCAGGGGGGATCGAACCTAAAATCCATTTTTAATTTAATTATAACCAGCTACTTATTCTCATTATCCTTCAGCATTCCCTAATTTTCCCCGAAACGGTAGCCTTTCCCATAGACAGTATTAATTAGAGGTGTTTCTCCAGGCGCTTCGATTTTACGACGCAGCAAGCGCATCAGGGCAGGAACCACATTACTATTAGGTTGCTCTCCTTCTGACCAGAGATGCTGATAAATTTGTTCATGGGTGAGAAGTTGCCCCGGATGGGTCATAAATAAAGTTAATAATTGTATTTCTTTTGCTGATAAACTGATCGTGCGACCGTGACGATAGGCCACTTGATTTTCGCTATCGAGTTCTAAATCAGCACATTTTAATTTACTGCTATTACTAGCTTCAAAATTGGGAGAACGACGCAATAAAGCGCGGACTCTCGCTAATAATTCTCGCAGTTGAAAGGGTTTGACTAAATAATCATCAGCACCGGCATCTAATCCCGCCACTCGATCGTCTATGGTATCCTTAGCGGTTAGAAATAAAACGGGAGTGGTGTCCCCCTGATCCCGTAAATATTGACAGATTTGTAATCCGGATTGCTGGGGTAACATCCAATCGAGAATTAAGAGGTCATAATTATTCTCTCGTGCCAATTCTAACCCCGTCCGACCATTATCAGCAATATCAACTTCATAGCCTTCTTGATCAAGAATTTGTTCTAAGGGTTCGGTTAATTCTTTTTCATCGTCAACGATAAGTATTCGCATAGAAGGAAGATTATCAGTTATCAGTTATCAGTTATCAGTTATCAGTTATCAGTGATCAGTTATCAGATGTGAGTTATCAGTTCACTGTTTACTGATTACTGTTTACTGATCACTGAAAAACCATTTCTCCTAATTATCTATCTTTGGGTAATAAATTGCGCCATTCGAGAGGGATATAACTTTCAATAAATCTAGCTAGGGTGGGGTAATGACGCTGGTACAAAATTCCCATATAGATAATACCAAGTCCTAGGACGGTTAGGGCAAAGGGAAAGAAAATTGAATCGGCAAAGATACGATAGGAGAGATAGGAAAGATAGGCAAATACTCCGACACCTCCGAAAACCACAAATAATCTTCTTTTTAGCAGGACGGATAATAACATCAATCCCAAGTTAATTAGACAGTACAAAAATCGTTGCGCTTCATTATCATCGATGAGGAGAGATAAACTAAACCAAAACATAATTAATCCGAATAAGTACAGCCAAAAAGCAAAATCACCCCGACTACGGCGCTGACGTACATCAATTAAATAGGCAGTTATTAAACAGGCAATTCCAAACCAAAAGGATACCCACAGTCGCAGTCTCCATGTATATTCGTTCTCTCCAAATAGTAAAGAGGTTAAGTCCATTGACATATACCACAGACTAAAAGCAATCGGTGCAGTTAAAAAAGGAAATTTAACAAATCTTAAAGTTATTAATCCTGCGATAATCGTGCCTAATTCCATTAAAAACCAACCGCCTTTAGTCCAGGTATAGAAATCTGGATAAATGGCCATATTTCCAGCTTGCCAGTATCCTGTCCAGCGTTGTAAACCGTAGATTGCTAAGGGAGTCATTGCCACTGACATGGTAAATAAAAGGCCGCCTGGTATTTTGAGATTTTGCTGAAAATAGAGATTTTTCCCCGCAAAAATAAAACAAATTGCATAAAACAGGGCGATGAAAAATAGGCCTGCACCACCGAAACTCTCCCAAGCTTCGTTCATAAACCACCCCAGGGCAGAGATAACAATTAATGCCCCAAAATAATAGGCCACATTAGTGAAATTAAAGCGAGGGCGATTAACTTCATCTTCCTGGGGATAACGGCATATAAAAGCCGTCCATAAATTTTCAGCTTGGCTGGCAGTAATTAGGTTTTCTTGTACCGCCCAATCAAAATCTTCTCTTTCTAGTCTCATAATATTCTCTAGTCCTTAAGCTAAGATGTATTTTAACCGCCTATCCTAAGGATAAGGGAATAGGGCATAGGCGCAGATGTTAAATCCTGTAGTAAAACTTAATATTTACCGATTGCAACATCCGAAATCTGCAAAATAGAGTATAATTCAATCTAGATTAACTATTATCGAAGACATCATGATAACTAAATCAGAACTCTATGAACAAGATTTTCAATTATGGCTGATAACAACAATAGGTCAGTTAGAACAAGGAGATTTTCAGGCATTAGATGTATCTCATTTGGTTGAGGAGTTAAAAGAATTGGGTAAATCAGATAAAAATGCCTTGGAAGGAAATTTAATGATTTTGCTGGCTCATTTACTGAAATTAAAAGTACAATCCTCCGCCCCTGAAAGCATGAAATCTAGCTGGTATAGCTCCATTGTCGAACACAGGGAACGAGTTATCGCCTTACTAGAAAACACCCCTTCTTTGAAATCTCATCTAGCAATCGCCATCGATAAAACCTATCCTAAAGGTCGCAAAATTGCCATCAAGGAAAGTAAATTGGCTGACTTTGGAATTGCGATTCCTCCAGAGGAAGCATATCCCTTAGACTGCCCTTTTTCCTTAGAACAGATTCTTGACGAAGATTTCTATGGCTGATAATTCATATTTAATCCATTGGCTAAGACGCTTTCAAAATGCTTCTAAAAAGTCTTCAAATCTCAAAAACTGGGAAGCTATACAAGTCACATCTGTCTCCCGATACTAAGCGATTCGACTGACTTTAAATAGAGCTTACAAGCTTTTTTGCCCAACCCTAGTTAGGGTTTGCTGAATAAATCTAAAAACCTTGTTGGATAAGGTTTTTAGACTTTTTCCCCCCAAAAAGTGCCGACCATTGGAGTGATCGGGGAAAAATTCAGTTACTTTTTCTCTGAAAATTAGGTAATTGACCACCTGAAAATGGGTAAAACCCCACACCCCACACCCTACCCCCACGAAAAACTTTTTCAGCAAACCCTAGTTAATCAGTCTTTAAAAATAAGTAAAAATTATAAATTTAAGGTAAATAATTAAAATATTTAAATATTTGGGGCGATTAGTTAAATGTAACAAGTAAGTTACAAGATTTTGATTTTCCCAGAATTTGCCAAAATTTGGTTGTAAATCGGGGTTGCCTACATTTAATAATATGGTATGATCGTAGTATGCTGTGGGCTTAGTTTAAGAATTAAACTTTAAATCAACGGAAAACCAAGACAATCAGGGGACTATATCGATTCTCTTGCCCAAAAAAAGCCGCCAGTGGTGACATTTTTTTATGTTGCAATTTTTGAAGTTTTGTAAAGGCTATTGACTTAAAGCCAAAATTGTGCAACTCTCCCCGCTCCAAACTCCGGCACTCGCAGACAGTCAACAGCTAATCAAGTTGGTAACTAGGAGGAGAGGTCAACTCCTAGTCCCCTGTTTTTTGGAATATCAATTCCGCTTAAGGTACTTCAGTCCAGCGCCTAAGCCTCCTAGTACCAGCAAACTCAGCACAGTTGAGGGTTCGGGAATCGGGGCAGAAAAGTTAGAAATCGTCACACTAGCCCGTCCAAAAAGGTTGTCGCGAGTGAAAATACGGAAACCAAAGCTGTCGCCAGCTAGGACGTTAAACGTCGATGTCCCGTTTTGGACAACACCTCCCCCATCGTCAGTTACTTGGATGAAGCTGCCGTTGAGCAGATATCCGAAGGGATCCCAGAAAGCACTAACATCAGCAGTCGAATAGTTCCAATCAAACGTCACCGTCCCAGCCGCAGCCGCAGTGGTGGTGTAGTCTGTGGTTCCAAAATCACCAGAACCATTGTCCCCCCCAGTCAGGCTAATGGACGCGGGAGCGCCGCCGGTATTGACGAACCCGTCGGCATTACTATTGGTAAATGTCCAATTAATGGGATCGTAAGCGTCTTGGAAACCGAACACTGTTGCGGCACTAGCACCAGAAGCAGCGGCTAGGGTGAGGCCAACAGTAGTGACAGTCATTGCGGTCTATGACCGCAATGACTCGAATAATTTTGGCGATTTGGTGGCCATGGCCCTAAAAATAAATTAATGTACCCCTTAAGGTTAAGGTTGATCAAAATATTTTTCAAGAGGATTTTTTATGGAAATATTCAATCCTATCTATATAGATAAGTAAATGGTTGGTTCTCTTATTCTTTGTGTGATCAGTGTAACTTATATAGTAGCGATCGATCTTTGTGTCCTTTCTGTCTGGAGTGGTTGGTTTCACTCATTCGCCCGCAAATCTACTCGAATCTGGCGCTGCTGATTTTTTATCTCAGTTTGAAGAGGTGCTAAAAACTGGGGCAATGTGGACATCGATCGAAAGACTAAGCTAAACTGGTAATGACTATGTATTAGGGCGGAGGTCAACGGATACAACTATGGACAATTTGGAGGTAAAACAAAAACCGATCCGGTGTTTAGAAGATGCGATCGAAAGGTGTCAAACTTTAGGAATGCGGGTTAGTCGTCAGCGTCGCTATATTTTAGAATTGCTGTGGCAAGCGCAGGAACACCTATCAGCGCGAGAAATTTATGATCGTCTCAATCTGCAAGGAAAAAACATCGGTCATACCTCAGTGTACCAAAACCTAGAGGCTCTATCGGGTCAAGGCATTATCGAATCTGTGGAACGCTGGGACGGCAGACTCTACGGCAACATCAGCGATTCCCACAGTCACATCAATTGTCTGGACAGTCAAGAAATCATCGATGTGCATATCCAACTTCCCCCGGAATTAATTAAACAGATCGAGGCATCGACGGGGGTAAAAATTACCGATTATCGCATCGATTTCTATGGCTATAAACAAAACAAATGAGCCAGATCACTGTATAATTGACCCTGTGAATAGTATCCGTTGACAGGCTGCAACTCTTGTGATTGATCGCCCTCTCACCCTAATTATCATCGATAATGACCCGATTTTCCGCTTGGGTCTGGTGCAGGCCTTGTCGCAGATAGAAAATATTAGTATCGTCACCGAAGGGGATTTAGAAACAATTTTCGCCTTGACTCTTAATCCGGCCCCCGAAATTATTATTATTGATCCTCTCTTTGATTGGTCTTACTGTGAAATTCTCCACTCTCGCTATCCCGAAAGTAAAATTGTTCTATTAACCTTTCCTCTCGACTCCCGACAGCAACTAATCGCCAGAGAATTAGGCATCGCCGGTTATATTCCCAAAGGCACAAACCTAGAGCAATTTATCACTATTTTAGGGCAAATTTCCCGGGATGAATCCCACGATGTTGTCCCTTCCCCTCTCACCATTGCTACCCGTGCAAGTTTAGCTCCTAGCCATTGGTTAATCAGTGCTGGAAAAACGGGATTAAATCGCATCGAAAGTGAATTACATTTAATTGATCTCCATCTTAATCAACAGTCTTTATCCGGCTTTGATCGCTTTTATTGGCAGGGGAGAAAACGAGAACTTTTAGCAGCCCTATGGCTAGTGAGAAAACTAATTCCCCTCGAAGGTAGCTATTACAATTCAGCTTTAGTGACACCCCCAATAATAATTAACAATATCGATCGGGAATTGCCAATTTTAAGCCGCGAGCGTCCCCTCTGTGTTTCGGCGGTTTTTGAGTCCACTTTAGCAGTCATTCGCTTCCCTTTAATTAATAGAACAAAGATTAGTTTTGAAATTGATGTTTTACAGGATAATCGGCAACGGGAATTATTGTATTTAGTTCTCGATGAAATTCGCAAAAATGTCGATGAAATCAGATATTTACAGATTAGCAGCGGGGAATTAACCAGTCGCTTAAATCTGATTATTTACGATATCTGGGAGAAAGTTACGCGTAAATTTTTAGAAATTAATGCCTCGGTTTATGACGAAATTAGTAAAGGCAGACTTAATGAAATTATTCTGGAAGAAAGAGAGGCAATTCAAATAGAAATCCTCAATAAAATTCCTTTTGCTCTTGACTTATTTTCCTATTTAGTGTACGAAAATAGTTTAACTATTGACGGAGTAGAATACCGAGCTAATGCTCCTGAAACTATCGCCAGAGCCGAAATTATCCTGCAAAATCTCATTCATAATATTGCCAATGCGGTGACGGTAATTATTCTCAATAACTTCTCGGAATCGGAAAGAATCAAACAAAAACTTTACCGGTCAGAATTTCTCATCGCCAGAAAATTAGCTAAAATCCGCAATGAATTATCTTGGAAATACCGACGGCAACAATATTGGCAAGAACCTAAAGATATCTTTGAAAGTCAATATCAATTATTTCACTATAGCGATGGAGAAATTCAATCTCTAGCCATTTATTCCCCCCGACAGGAAGAATTAAACAGTTTAACAGGCATACCCTGGTTAGTTTCGATCGCCTTAGAATTAAGAGACTCTTTATCCCCTCGTTTACGCGCTTTTTTTCGGGTGGTGGGTAATGGAGTAGTCTATATCCTTATCCAAGTTATCGGTAGGGGTATTGGTTTAGTAATTCGCGGGGTTTTACAGGGAGTCGGTAACACTTGGCAGGAAGTCAAAGGTAAAAAGGGATCATGAATTAAGTAGTCGTGCAAAATTAATTTCCTAGTCGAGACAGGAGACGGGATACAGCTATTAGGGATCGGATTTGAGTTTTCAGTTCACTGTTTACTCACAGCAGAAGTCTGACGGAGTAGTGGCTTAGATGTGTAATTAATTGTGCTTAGATACTTAACAGTAATTATCGTCCCATTTCTCGCTTTAATTTTTTCAATTCTTCTTCCATTTCCCATTCTTTAAATTTTAGATCGAGATGATCGTAGTTCGAGCGCTGATAGTCGGATTCTTGGGGTTGATCCCAAAAAGTGGTTTCCCAGTCACGCGACTGATTTTTAGGGGCTTTTTCGGCTTTAATTTGCACTTCTTGACGACGTTGTTGGACCTGTTGCAGTAACTCTTGAGATTGAGTCAGACGTTTTTTCACCCCTTCCATCCGTCCCCAAAGTTGATTACCCTGACGAAATAGAGCCGCCTCGCGTTCACTAGCAGCCTTAACCAAGTCCTGCCGTCCAGCAGCCTTAGCCTTATCAATTCTAGCGTGCCAAGTTTGGATATCTTGGGCAGTGGCCAAAATTTGCTGTTCGAGACGTTGACGCTCATTTTCTAGGGCGCTAATCAGTTTAGCCGTATCGCGCTCCTGTTCGCGCAGTTGTTCCACCAGCGCCTGTAATTCTAATTGGGGATGACTTTTGAGAAATTCTTCCAGTTGGGTTTCAAGAAAGCGACTGACATCATCAAATAGATTGCCCATCTGTGCAGTATCCTAAATTTGCAATTAAAGTCTAGGAGCGATTTTAATCCCCCTCTTCTTAGCATAGGCTAGATCAACCCTAGATTTAAATATATGTGGGAAAAGTAGTACAAAAATGTTATTCGGCTGCCAGTTAGGGACGGGGAAACCCGTATAATAAAACTAAGTAGCTGGTTATAATTAAATTAAAAATGGATTTTAGGTTCGATCCCCCCTTCCCCCCTTGATAAGGGGGGTGCCGATCCCCCCTTAGTCCCCCCTTAATAAGGGGGGCATCTGATAATTTTTAACGCCTACCTACTTAGAGTGATATTTCCTGAAAACCTCTTAATTGTTTGACTTAAGTGACAACTTCACCAGCTTGGACAGAACGTATCGGTTATCAACGGGATTGGGTGTGGCGCGGTTGGCAAATTCGTTATAGTTTTATGCCGGCAAAAAACCCCCAAGATGCCGATAATCCCCCTTTAATTTTACTGCACGGATTTGGAGCGGCGATCGAACATTGGCGCCATAATATTCCTATTCTCAGCCAAAATCATCGAGTTTACGCGGTAGATTTATTAGGTTTCGGTGGTTCGCGTAAAGTGCAGGTTCCCTATACCGTTAATCTCTGGGTGGAACAAATACACGATTTCTGGCAAACTTTTATGAATAGACCGGTGGTATTAGTGGGAAATTCGATCGGTTCTTTAGTTAGTATGGCCCTAGCGAGTAAATACCCAGAAATGGTAGCCAGATTAGTTATGCTCAGTTTACCCGATGTCAGCCGTCGGCGGGAAATGATTGCCGATTGGTTATTAAATATCGTCACTCCTATCGAAAACTTTTTCACTTCGCCTTGGCTATTAAAACCGATTTTTTACTATCTGCGTCGTCCGCAAGTCTTGAAAAAATGGACAGGAATCGCCTACGAAGACAAGAAAGCAGTCAGCGACGAATTAGTACAAATTATCGCCGCCCCAACCCTAGATGAGGGGGCAGCGGAGGCGTTTATTTCCCTAGCACAAGCTGTTAATCATCCCGAATATTGTCCACCGGCAAAGTTAATTTTACCACGCTTACAAATACCGATTTTATTGTGTTGGGGCAAACAAGATCGCATGGTTCCCGTCCAGTTAGCCGAGGGTTTTGTCTCCCTTAATCCTAGGATTAAATATGTAGAATTTGAACAGGCTGGTCATTGTTTACAGGATGAATGTCCGGACCGTTTTAACCCAATTTTATTAGAGTGGCTAGAATCTGTTGCTGTTCTTTGAGAGAATAGGGAGAGTGATTGTTGGTGATAGTCCTATGCAAACCTTGGAATCGACGCTCAAACCCCCCGCAACTGCCTCCGAATTCGACACCACGATTCACCGACGCAAAACCCGTCCCGTCCGGGTAGGTAGCGTTACCATCGGTGGTGGTCATCCCGTGGTCGTGCAGTCGATGATTAACGAGGATACCCTTGATATAGATGGTTCCGTGGCCGGTATCCGTCGCCTCCATGAAATCGGCTGTGAAATTGTCCGCGTCACCGTGCCGAGTCTGTCCCACGCCACCGCTTTAGCTAAAATTAGGGAAAAACTGCTGACCACCTATCAACCTGTGCCGTTAGTAGCCGATGTACATCACAACGGCATGAAAATCGCCCTAGAAGTGGCCAAGCACGTCGATAAAGTGCGGATTAACCCCGGTTTGTACGTTTTCGAGAAACCGAAAGCCGACCGCAGCGAGTACAGTCAGGCAGAATTTGATGAAATTGGCGAAAAAATCGCCGAAACCCTGAAACCTTTAGTAGTTTCCCTGCGAGATCAAGGTAAAGCGATGCGAATCGGCGTTAACCATGGTTCTCTGGCCGAAAGAATGCTCTTTACCTACGGCGACACCCCCGAAGGAATGGTACAGTCGGCTTTAGAATTTATCCGCATCTGCGAATCCCTCGATTTTCGCAATCTGGTGGTTTCCCTGAAAGCTTCCCGGGTGCCAGTTATGGTAGCCGCCTATCGTCTCATGGTTAAGCGCATGGATGAGTTAGGGATGGATTATCCCCTGCACTTGGGGGTTACTGAGGCAGGAGATGGGGAATACGGACGAATTAAATCCACTGCCGGGATTGCCACTCTCTTAGCGGACGGTATTGGTGATACGATTCGCGTTTCTCTGACGGAAGCTCCCGAAAAGGAAATTCCCGTCTGTTACAGCATTCTTCAGGCCCTGGGACTGCGGAAAACTATGGTCGAATACGTGGCCTGTCCTTCCTGTGGTCGCACTCTTTTTAATTTAGAAGATGTCCTGCAGCAAGTGCGCGCAGCGACTCAACACCTCACCGGACTCGATATCGCCGTTATGGGTTGTATTGTCAATGGACCGGGAGAAATGGCCGACGCAGACTATGGTTATGTGGGGAAACAGGCCGGTTATATCTCCCTTTATCGCGGTCGCGAGGAAATTAAACGCGTCCCCGAAAGCGAAGGAGTCAGCGAGTTGATTAATTTAATTAAAGCCGATGGCCGTTGGGTAGAACCTTAATTAGTTTTACCGGTAGGGGTTGACATCGATTCAACCCCCGATCATCGGCAAGGATTTGTTACAATAGAAAGCTTGCTAGAAATTGCCGCCCCAGAGAGTCCATGCTACCTACACGCGATTGTGTTCGTCAAACCCCCGCCTACACTCCGGGAGAACAGCCCCAAACTGCGGGATTTACCAAACTTAACACCAATGAGAATCCCTATCCCCCACCGGCGGAAATTTTTTCCCACCTGCCAGAGCAATTAGAGAAAGTCCGACTCTATCCCGATCCTATCTCCAAAGAGTTACGGCAAACGGCGGCGGAATTATACGGCATAGCAGCCGATCAGATAATCGCGGGTAATGGCTCCGATGATATACTTAATATTGCCCTGCGAACTTTTGTTAACCCTTGCGAAAGCGTCGCTTTTTTGGATTTAACCTATTCCCTTTACGAGACAATTGCCCGGGTACACGGGGCAAATATTATCGAATTTCCCACTAATGATAAATTTGAATTAGCCGGACCGATTATTTGTCCGGAAGCGAAATTAATTTTTCTAGCTTCTCCTAATCCTCCCGTCGGGAAACATCTTGAGCGCAACTATTTAGAAGCAACCTGTGCTAATGCGTCGGGATTGGTATTAATTGATGAAGCTTATGTGGATTTTAGTGATGACAATTATCTCGATTTTCTCTCCCGTTACGATAATGTCATCATTAGTCGTACCATGTCGAAAAGTTATAGTTTAGCGGGGTTAAGAGTCGGTTTTGGTTTTGCTTCCAGGGCAATTATCGAACAGATGGATAAGGTGCGTGATTCCTATAATTTAGATCGCATCGCTCAAACTTTAGCCACAGCAGCTTTAAAACACCATAATTATTTTGAGCAAGTTTGGCAAAAAGTCCGTCAAACCCGCAGCCGTTTAATTACTTCTCTGCGGGAGTTGGGATTTATTGTTTTTGACTCGGAAGCTAATTTTATCCTCGCTTCTCCCCCCCAGATTAGTGCCAGTGAGTTATATAATCAACTCAAAGACCGTCAGATATTAGTGCGATATTTTAAACATCCTCGCATTCAGAATTATGTGCGGATTTCCATCGGCACTGATGGGGAGATTGATCGCCTTTTATCTGCTATTCAAGAGATTATGGGAACAAATTAATCTCCATTTCCGTCAGGGTTTTATTAGCATTTTAAACCCTAATAACTTCTCGAAAAAAAGGCTAGATTGATCGGAACAAAGCAGCGACAAACAAGGGTCTAATGGCCTGTCGTTTCTCCCGATTACTAGCCTTGGCTATCAAGATTATTAGTCCCACAAAAGGATTAAATACTAGCGCACAAATTCTTGAACTTATGCAATTTTATCCCCAAGGAATCACAGTTCAAGAATTGAGCCAACGCTTAAATCGTCCCGTTTCTATGCTCAATCTTTGTCTAAAATCTTTGGTCGCTTCTAAAAAAATCGTGGCCAGAAAAAATCATAATCAGTGGGTTTATACTAGACCTATTGTAAAAATCAAAAACTGTTGTTAGGGTTAGGAGTCGGTCGTCAGGAGTCAGGAGATAGGAGATAGGAGATTATTTTATTTATTCTCCCCACACCCCACACCCCACACCCCACACCCTGTCCCCACGAAAAACTTTTTCAGCAGACCCTAATTATTAACCCTATTGCTGAATAACTATTTTAGGCTGTAGATAGTATTCATCTTCTGCGACAACTATCTCACCAATGCCGAGAAATTGAGCCTCTAAAGACTCCACAGCAACCAGAGAACCGATTATAACATTTGTATCGGTGAGATTAATTTTTCTGCCGTGAAACCAATCGATAACTCTTTCTGATGTCAAAGAAATCCAGTCTAGATGCGCCAAGGCAATGCGAGGCGAAATTAAACCCTCAGAATTAGCCATTAAAGCTTCCAGATTAATACTATCAGCTAATTGAAAACCACAGCTTTCCGTGCGAGTTAAACTGGCTAAAGTGCCACCCACAGCTAACACCTTGCCCAAATCTCTGGCCAGGGAACGGATATAAGTCCCCGATCCACAGTGAATATCTAGCTCTATTTGCGGAAATTCGCCCTCTAACCAGCCTAAAACCGTAATTTGGTCAATTTTGACCTGACGAGGCTCCACTGCGATTATTTCCCCTTTGCGAGCCAATTCGTAGAGACGGCGACCATCCTTTTGAATAGCACTATACATTGGCGGAATCTGGGCAATATTGCCAATAAATTCCGCTAAATAAGGCTTAACTGCCTCTAAAGTTAAATCGCCACAGGGACAAGTAGCGATCGCTTTTCCCGTAATATCATCGGTATCGGTGCTGAGTCCTAACTGAATTTTTGCCCGATAAGCCTTATTTTCGGGTAAATAAGGCAGTAATCGGGTGGCAGACCCGACGGCGATCGGTAAAACTCCCGTAGCCATAGGATCTAAAGTTCCGCCATGGCCGACTCGTTTTGTCTTAAGAATTTTTCGGACTTTGGCCACACAATCGTGAGAAGTCCAATCGGGGGGTTTATTGAGATTTAAAAAGCCAAACATTATAAATTATCAATTATGAATTATGAAGTGGGGTGGGGAGACAGGGAGAATAGATAAAAGCAATCTCCTCAATTCTGAATACTGACGGCTGATAGCTAAAAATCTGACGTATTATATAATTGCATAACTTCGCTTAAAGGTAAACGGGAACGAACACCGAGAAAAAGGTCAGAAAAATGACCAAGATCATAATGATCAACGGCAGCGCGAGCAATCATAGCGGCGTTATCTGTACAGAGTTTAAGTGGCGGAAAATAGACGGTTAAATCATGATTTTTGGCGGCAGTTTCCAGATGATTTCTTAAGGCACTATTAGCAGCTACTCCTCCCCCGATCGCAATAGTTTTTAAGCCATAATCTAAGGCACAATTGATGGTCCGACGGGTTAAACTTCTGGCCACCGTATCTTGAAAACTAGCGGCTATATCAGCTACAGGTAAATTATCTGGCTCGAATTTCTCTACTAAGCGCAAAACAGCAGTTTTTAAACCGCTAAAACTGGAATCATAGGCATGAAAACCGCCGGTTGGTAAAGATATTTTACCTTCCGGTAAGGGAAAAGCTTGGGGATTACCATCTTTAGCCATGCGATCAATTATCGGACCACCCGGATAACTTAAGTTTAATAATCGTGCCACTTTATCAAAAGCTTCTCCAGCTGCATCATCTCTAGTAGTTCCTAATTGTTGATATTTACCGCAGGCCTGCACATGGATTAAACTGGTATGACCCCCGGAGACTAAAAGAGATAAAAAAGGAGGTTTAAGATCAGATTCAGCGAGATAGGAAGCATAGATATGACCTTCGAGATGATGAATGCCGATAAAGGGTTTATCGTGAACAATAGCCAGGGTTTTGGCCGCCGTCATTCCCACCATTAAAGCACCTACTAAACCGGGAGCAACTGTGACGGCTATTCCATCAATTTCTGACCAAGTTAACCCCGTTTCTTGCCAAGCTTTTTCTAGACAAAAATTAATGGTTTCTAGGTGTTGTCGGGAGGCCATTTCTGGCACAACACCGCCATAGGGACGATGGAGATCAATTTGAGAAGAAACCACACTACTCAACACCTGGTTATTGTTAACAATAGCCACAGCCGTCTCATCACAACTGGTTTCGATCGCTAAGATAATTGTCATAAATTAATCAGTAAATCGTCAGACACCCCCCTTATTAAGGGGGGATTAAGGGGGTATCCATCTTTAATTTAATTATAACCACTTACTTAATTTTGCTTAGGTACTTAATTAAAATTAAAGTTATCGTTCAGCGATTTCCATAGCCACCACCGCCAGGGGTTTCAATAATAAAAATATCACCAGGGTTCATTTCTACAGTCGCTGTACCGGGCAATTCTTCAATAGTTCCATCGTTTCTTTCCACGGCATTACGTCCTATTCTACCTGCTTTTCCTCCCGCTAGTCCAAAGGGGGGAATCTGGCGATTACCCGATAAAATATTAGCAGTCATGGACTCTTGAAATTTAATTCTTCTAATGACACCATCACCTCCAGAATATTGTCCCTTACCGCCACTATCGGGGCGAATGCTAAAACTTTCCACTAATACAGGATAACGCATTTCTAATACTTCTGGATCGGTGAGACGGGAATTAGTCATCTGGGTTTGTACGGCAGCAGTTCCCGCAAAATTTGCTCCCGCACCAGAACCGCCACAAATAGTCTCATAATATTGATATTCTTGATTGCCAAAAGTGAAATTATTCATCGTTCCTTGACTGGCTGCTTGAATGCCTAAAGCACCGTATAAAGTATTAACTATTGCTTGAGAAGTTTCTACATTTCCTGCTACTACGGCCGCCGGATAAACGGGATTAAGAAAACAGCCAGATGGGATAATTAAATGGAGGGGTTTGAAACAGCCAGCATTTAAAGGAATTGCCTCCTCCACAAGGGTACGAAAAACGTATAAAACCGCCGCTCTTGTCACTGCTAGAGGTGCATTAAAATTATTATTTAACTGGTTAGATGTGCCAGTAAAATTAATAATTGCTTGACAATTATCAATATCTATGGTGATCTTGACCTTGATGACAGCACCGTTATCCAGATAATAAGTAAATTCACCATCTTTTAAGACAGATATAGCTTTTCTAACCGCTAATTCCGCATTATCTTGAACGAACTGTTGATAGGCTTTAACCATAGCTAATCCGTAGCGCTCAACCATATTATGTAATTCTCTTTCCCCCTTGGCATTAGCGGCTATTTGTGCCTGAAAATCGGCAATATTTTGGGCGATATTGCGTGCAGGAAAAGGACTATTAGTTAAGTGATTAATTAATTCTTGTTCCCGAAACTGTCCCGCTGCTACCAGCAAAAAATTATCGAATAAAATTCCTTCTTCGCTAATATGGACAGAATGGGGAGGCATAGAACCGGGGGTAATTCCACCGATATCAGCTTGATGTCCCCGGGAGGCAAGATAAAATAATATTTCCTGATTTTGGCGGTCAAAAATAGGACTAATTACTGTGACATCTGGCAGGTGAGTACCGCCATTATAAGGATTATTAGCCAGATAAACATTCCCTGGACGAATCGTCTCACCTTTATCCTGAATTAAGCTTTTGACACTATCGGCCATAGAACCTAAATGGACGGGAATATGAGGAGCATTGGCGATTAAATTTCCTACCTCATCAAAGATAGCACAGGAGAAGTCTAGACGTTCTTTAATATTGACACTTGCTGCCGTATTTTGGAGAGTAATCCCCATTTCTTCGGCAATAAATTGATAGAGATTTTTAAAGATTTCTAGATAAATAGGATCGGCAACGGTAGTTATTTCTGTGCGGTGAAAATCTACAGGGAACATAGGAAAATCAGTTATCAGTTATCAGTTATCAGTTATCAGTTATCAGTTATCAGTTAGCTGTCTCTTGTCTTTTTTATCCTCCTCTGTCGGAGTGGCTCTCTTATTCTTTGTGTGATCAGTTTAACTTGCATAGGAGCGATCTTTGTGTCCTTTGTGTCTCTGTGGTTCATTCCACTTGCTCGCCAGACTATATCTTAGAACACATTTTACCCACCAAACCCAAGAGAGCCTGGGAACCTCCTGTCTCCTCACCCAAGAGAAGATTTTTGATTTTTGCAGGAGAGCCACTGATAGGGGCTGACTGAGATATAATCGCACTCAGTACCAGAGGGTGAATTATGGATAAAACCAGCTTGATCGATAAAGTGAAACAAATGGCTAATAAACGCGATTATTTACTGCAATTGCGCGATAAACCCGACATTGGCGGACTGAGATTAGATGTTAATCAAGCTCTTGAGGAGTTAGATGAATTGCTCGATGAGTTTCAAGCAACTTTTCCTGAAGAAAAACTTAGTTAACTATCCGACTCGACGGAATTGATCTTTGTCCGATTGTGCTAATTTTCCCAAGTCATCGATCGCTTTGATCAGAGCTTGGGAAGATATATCTTTAGGGTAGTATAGGTCAAAAGCTGTACTTTGATTATTTTTTTCCATTGGAAGCTTTGGCAAGGAACTATAGGCGATAATGCGGACATAAGGGTCGAATTGTTTGATCTGAATAGCGGTGCTGTGTCCATCTAAGACAGGCATCCGTACGTCTAAAATAATTACATCCGGTTGACAACTTTTCGCCAAGTCGATCGCCTAAAAAACAACTATCTCCCGATAGCGATCGCTAAAGGTCGAATAATTGTAAATTTTTGTCAAGGGGGAGGTCAGACAGAGGAATCATCGCTAGAATGAGCCTAATTGTCAGGAACTTAGTTAAACAAGGTTTTTGGCAATATGCTAATCTGGCTAACACGCTTTTGGGGGTGATATGGGGAAAAGTTCGTACAATTGCGCCTAAATGGGGTTATATACCGAAGGTTTCCATATATTGTTACTCTGGAGAGTGTTATACAGAGAATGTCTGTATAATCAATAGTTAGCCATACAAACAGAGTAATTCAGATAATCCAAAACTTGAACTTTTGTTGCAGGTAATTTTCATTAGGTTATAGTGTCAGGTTTCGTATTGTTAAAAGTTGAAATAATGGAAGAAATAATTATGGATATGGAAGCAATAATTAAAGCGATACAAAACACACAAACACCTAAACTGCTTATTGTTGTTGGATTATTTATTTTGGTTCTAGCCTTTCTGACAAAGATTGGTGGGGTAATCGAAGTATCACAAGAGCAAAGAAGATGGGCTATTCCCATCGGGGGCTTTCTACTAATTCTAGGGTTAATTCTTAACCCTTCTACTCCTCCAGATCATCCCCCAGATAAATCCTCTCCTCCTAAATGCAAGATCATTGTTAGTGATCCAAATCCACCAATTAATGTTCGAGAGTCTCCCAATGGAAAAGTATTAGGGACACTACCAAATGGAGAAATATTAAAAATCAAAGCAACTGTCAGATCAGAAGAAGGTGATTGGTTCAAGATTGACTACCAGGGAAGAGATGGATATGTATTCACAAAACTTACTGAGAAGGACTGCGATTAACTTATTGATCAAATTGCGATCGCCAATCTTGTAGGGTGCGTTCCCTAATGCAAGTCCTACTGCTCCAGCGATCGATTTTGGGGAACGCACCATACCCATTGATTGAAGTTGTGGGTTTAAGTGCGATGCCGCTCTTGTGGGCCCAGTTGGGGAATGTTAGCGAAGATTCCCAATGTTTAGGTTAAAATAGAGGGCAAAAGTTGCCCCAGGGTCAAGCCGATGACAGTTCGTCAACCCCGCTACAGCAAAGAAGAATTCGCTCGACGTGGTAATGAGATTTATGAATCTCAGGTACGTTCTCAAGTGGAGGAGGGAAATCACGGGAGAATTGTGGCGATCGACATTGAAACTGGAGCGTTTGAGCTTGCCGACGATACGATTACTGCTACCGATCATCTCTAGGAGCGTGTCCCTGATGCTCAACTTTGGCTGATTCGGATTGGACATAGAGCCGTCTTCCGTTTTGGCAGTCGCAGCCAGAGAAAGCCCGTATGATGTGTGGGGATGGGTCTTTTGTATGGCTTTAAACTTCAGATTGAGGCAGTGGAAGGTGGGCGCGTTACGATCGAAGCTTTATGACTCAGCCAAAGTTATCGGTGAAGACGGTCTAACTTAACCGTTATACTGAATCGGTTTTTAATAGCATGATTAACTCCCAATCCAACTTGAAAAACCCGCTCCCCCCCACTGTTGACTTAAACCCCCCACTGATCACTGATCACTGAAAAAGGCCTAACTTTGGGCAAAAATCTGGTTTGTGTCCCCTCTTAGCGATAAAATTTCTACATCTGGACTGTCGAAAAGTATAAGTTTTGTAAAGTAAAATTAAGAAGGGAGACAAATTTAAGATAACCAACGTATGGAAGTAACTTTTACCGCTGCCGAATCCCTAGAAATTGTTGTTGCTGAACAAACCATCCCGATTCAGCATTATCTGCGCCAACCGCAAAGATTAGTACAGGCTATCGTTGAGACTAGCTTAACAGAACACTTGTCTGAGAATAGGTTTCGCCTAAAAATGCGTCCCCTAAACTTCTTGAATATGTACTATTTTCAGCCCACGGTTATTCTTAATGTCTGGGCTACCTCTGAGGGGACGATATTTTTGCAATCAGAAGACTGTCAGATCAAAGGTATTGATTATATCAACGATCGCTTTAGCCTCAATGTTCAAGGCAAACTCGCTCCTGTGGAAAAAAATAATCAAACCTATCTAGCGGGGAAAGCCAATCTTGAGGTGAAAGTCGCCTTACCACCACCATTATGGTTAACCCCGCGTCCGCTGTTAGAAATCGCCGGTAATAGTCTCTTAAAAGGGGTTTTATTGCGGATTAAACAGCGTTTAATGAGTCAATTGTTGCAAGATTACCAACAATGGGCTAAACAGGATATTATTGCCCAAAATTACCCCGAAACCATTCTCGATCTCTCCCTTAGTTAAATAAAAATATGAGTTGGACAAAAGTATTATCTGTAGATTCCCTTGCCCCCGGCGCCCGTCAAGTGGTAAAAGTGGGGGAAAATTCCATTCTGTTGATTAACAATAACGGTCAATTCCACGCCGTCGGTAATCGTTGTCCTCATTTAAAATTATCGATGACGAAGGGCAAAATTACCGAAGACGGCGCGATCGTTTGTCCCTGGCATCGTAGTTCTTTTGATCTCTGTAGCGGTGCTGTCAAAGATTGGATTACCTGGCCCCCTGTGGTTAACAAAGCGATGGCGGCAGTTTCTCAACCCCAAGCTTTACCCGTTTATCCCCTTCGCATCGAAGACGGCAGCATCTGGATAGACGCATAACCGCTCACCGAGGGGGGGTTTTGGGCAATCTAAAGAGCAGTTCACTCGACAATGGGGTAATCTTGGAGAATGCCAAACCCTACCTCGCTCGCTTCCGTAAAAACCCAGTTATGGATTGTTCCCCCCGCTCCGGTGATCCCCACTCTCCTGTATATTTTTTAAACAGGATTGCGCGAGGTCATTCTGTTATTCTGACTTCCCCTGCTGACGACCGGCTCCTGACTCCTAACCCCACCAAGAAACTTTTTTAACCCTAATTAGTTCCGTTTAAAAGTTGAGAACGAAGCAAATCGATCGCATCTAAATAACTTGGCATCGGTTCATTACCTAACAGGCAAGCACTGCGATCGACGCTAATCATATCATCACCCCAAAACACTTGACCCAGAGGAATAGATTTTCCTCGATCCGGTCGCCAATTACTACTAAAATATTTAAGATTAGCGTCCACCACTGCCCCATCAAAAAGATGACCGATACAAAAATAAACATCCTGTAAAATTAGCGGTACGGAGGGGCGATGTAACTGCCCCCGCGAGTTGGGACTACGGGCTTTATAATGACTACGGGGAAAGAGTCCATAGAGATTTTTTAAAGAAGCAGAAATCAAGGGTTTATCCTTTAAATGGGTGCGTTTTAGGGTTCCAATCGTGATCCGACAATCCACTTCTTCGATAATTTTAGGGGCAAACATCGAGGGAAACCGGACAGGAAAAGGGGAAAGATTCGGATATTCTTGCTGGGGTAAACTATCAGCATCAAGAATAGTTATTCCAGGATCGAGAATAGATTTTACACCCAAAATATCGATAATTTCTCTCAAAGAAATAGCCGAACAAACTCCCTCTAATAAGATAATTTCTGCCCCTGGATTTACCCCCCTCAATCCCCGCAAAACTTGACTTAATACCGGCAGACTAACCGTTACTGGTGGTGGCACAGGATAACCTAAATTAGGTTTA
Organism: Microcystis sp. Msp_OC_L_20101000_S702; assembly: GCF_007095705.1. Classification (NCBI taxonomy): domain Bacteria; kingdom Bacillati; phylum Cyanobacteriota; class Cyanophyceae; order Chroococcales; family Microcystaceae; genus Microcystis; species Microcystis sp. Msp_OC_L_20101000_S702. The sequence continues at coordinate 4,528 of NZ_SFBO01000229.1, read as the reverse complement.
ATTAAAATACGTTTAGCTGTGATAGCTGCCGGGGGAGGTTGATAAACAAAATCCGCCATAGCTGAATTTTTTACCCCGGCAGTAATTGAGGATTGGGTAATCATAGAAAAGAAAATAAATTAATGGGAATTGGCCAGATCATTTAGGTAGTTTACCTGCTGTAAAGCTTGCCAGATTAGCCCAGAATCGGCCCCAGGAAAATGGCTATTTTCACTAATATAACGCTTCCAGGCCTTAGTTCCGGGCTGACCGGCAAAAAGCTGTAAAAGATGTTTGCTGATCTGGTGTAATTTATAACCTTTACTCACCCATTCATCGATGTAGGGAAGCATTTTTTTGATTACTTCTTCCCGGGTAGGAGGAGTAACCGATTCCCCATAAAAATCTCGATCGACTGTGGCAAATAAATAGGGATTATCGTAGGCTGCCCGACCGATCATAACTGCATCTACTAATTGTAAATGTTGTCTAGCCTGTTCTAAATTAATGATACCGCCATTAATCTCAATAAACAAATGGGGAAACTGATTTTTTAGGCGATAAACATCATCGTAACGTAAGGGGGGGACGGTGCGATTTTCCTTGGGACTTAATCCCTGTAACCAAGCTTTCCGCGCATGGATGGTAAAACGTTGACAACCCGCATCTGCGACAATACGGACAAAATTCGCCATATTTTCGTAACTATCCTGATCATCAATGCCAATTCTCTGTTTTACAGTCACGGGAATCGATACAGCTTGATTCATTGCCGATATTCCCCTCGCAACTAATTCCGGGTTAGCCATCAAACAAGCGCCGAAATTGCCCTCTTTTACCCTAGAACTAGGACAACCCACATTGAGATTTACCTCGTCATAACCCATATCTTCGGCTATTTTAGCACATTCTGCCAAAAGATAGGGATTATCACCCCCTAACTGCAAAGCTAGAGGTTTTTCTGCTAGGGAGAACCCCAGCAACTTATAGCGATCGCCGTGTTTAATCGCCATCGTCGTGATCATTTCCGTGTAGAGAAGGGGACAACGGCTAATTTGTCGCAAAAAATAGCGAAAATGGCGATCGGTATAATCCATCATCGGCGCCACACTTAAAATACTGCCCATCTTTCCCTTGATTTTTTCGCTGATCGGGACATTCTCTGGGTTTCCCCAGAGAATAACCAGTCTTCCTGCCAAGATATTTTAAAGCTTTTTGGTAAGTTGACTATCTAATATTACTGGTTAAGTGGTAGTGCAAAATAAATTTCCTAGTGGCTGGTGATTCGGTAGTAGTGATGGCGGTTTAATCCTTTGCTTTGCTGTGCATTGTAGTCATGGATAAAATACCAAAGGGTTCCTCAAGGTGATTCTCCATTTTTTTAGAGAAAGATAGACTCTCTCTCACCAGCCGAGAAATCCTTTGTCGAAAGGTATTATTTAATCTTTCAATAGGATTAGTTTGACCAGTTTCTTTCCCGACCAGTCGATGACGTTATCTATTGGCTAAAAAACCGGTACACTGATAACTGATAATTGACAACTGATCACTGCTTATGCCTCCTCGTTGGCCCCGTCAACCCGATCGCAAAAACGATCCCGCTTTCCGACGTTTAGATGATCGCATGAATTTCGCCGTTCATGTGGCGGCTTTTTTAGCGATTAATTCAGGGTTGTGGTTTTTTCATATCATTAAATTTTCCGATTGGACTTGGTTGAATCTGTTCACGGGAATTTGGGCTATTCTATTGGTGGGACATTTGATTTATATAGCGGCGATCGCTAACTACTCGGTAACACCCCATGGCTAACACAACTCAGGACATCGAAAATCTGGCCGCCCAAATCGGCGACAATATCTACATTGACGTGGCTAAATGGCATCTCTATCTCCGGGAGGCCCATTTACACAGCGTCGTTGCCGAAAAAGTCTTCCCTTTGCTCGAAAACGACAGTTTAAGTGAGAATGCAGTCATGTCTCTGCTGCGGGAGATAAAAGTCACCCTCGGAGGTGGTCATCTGCAAGTTTCTCTAGCGGATTTGTTACCCACCAAATGTCAGGTGGATTTAATCGATTTGCTGGAAGAATACCAAAAAAGTCGCTAAAATTCCCAAATAGTATGCCTGATTACTCGCAACTATAGGGTTGGCTGAATAAATCTAAAAACATTGTTCGATAAGTACTGGCCTTTGGAGTGATCCGGGGGGAAATTCCGGGACTTTTCCCCTGAAAATGGCTAAAACCCTACACCCTACACCCCACACCCTACCCCCACCGAAAAACTTTTTCAGCATACCCTAGTTAGAAATAGTCCCCCAGAAGCAAACCATGGAAATAGGTGTTCCCAAAGAGATTAAAGATCAAGAGTTTCGCGTCGGTTTAAGTCCCAGTAGTGTGCGTGTACTCAATGATCGCGGTCATAGGGTATTCGTGGAAACGGCCGCCGGATTGGGTGCTGGATTCAGCGATGAGGATTACCAAAAAGCCGGGGCCAAAATTGTGGAAAAAGCGGCACAAGTTTGGGATAAACCGCTAGTTGTCAAGGTAAAAGAGCCGCTTAAGGCAGAATACGGCTTTTTAAATAAGGAAGCTCTCCTATTCACCTATTTACACCTAGCGGCCGAGCGCTATTTAACGGAAGCATTAATTGAGTCGGGAACAACTGCGATCGCTTATGAAACGGTCGAGCTTGCTGATGGTCGCTTGCCTCTCTTAACTCCCATGAGTGTTATTGCCGGTCGTCTTTCGGTACAATTTGGGGCCCGCTATCTGGAAAAACAACAGGGAGGTAGGGGAGTTTTACTGGGGGGTTTCCCCGGGGTGAGTCCTGGACAAGTGGTTATCCTTGGCGGGGGTGTGGTGGGTACGGAAGCGGCTAGAATTGCCATCGGTATGGGGGCAAAAGTAACTATTTTAGATATTAACGTCGAGCGCTTGGCCTATTTAGAAACTTTATTCGGTTCCAGGGTAGAATTGCTTTATAGTAGCCCAGCACAATTAGAAAATGTGGTTCCTAGGGCTGATTTATTGATTGGGGCAGTGCTAGTCTTAGGAAAACGAGCGCCGACTCTAGTTTCTCGCTCTTTAGTCGCCAAAATGAACCCTGGTTCTGTAATTGTCGATGTGGCAGTAGACCAAGGGGGCTGCGTGGAAACTCTGCGGGCCACTTCCCACAGTCAACCGACTTACTTGGAGTCGGGAGTAGTACATTATGGTGTCCCTAATATGCCTGGAGCAGTACCCTGGACGGCAACTCAAGCTTTAAATAATAGTACCCTACCCTACGTTATTAAATTAGCCGACCATGGAGTAAAAGCTTTGGATCAAGATGTTTCCCTCGCTAAGGGGTTAAATGTCGCCAATCATCGGTTAATTCATCCAGCAGTGCGCGAAGTTTTTCCCGATTTGATTTGAGCAGTAATTTCAGGGCTGATGGTGGTATTTTTTAGGGGTTATGACTAAGAATTTATGGACAAGGGATGAGCTGCTGATCGCTCTCAATTTATACTATAAATTTCCCTATGGACAATTCCACACCAATAATCCTGTTATTATCGAAGTCGCTGAAAAGTTACAGCGAACACCATCGGCCCTGGTGATGAAATTATGTAATTTTGGTTCTCTCGATCCCAGGCATCAATTGCGAGGAGTACAGGGGTTAAAAGGTATCAGTAAAGCTGATCGGCAAATCTGGCAGGAGTTCGAGGATAACTGGACAGAATTAGCCCTAGAAAGTGAGGAAAAATTACAGGTTCTTTTAGGAGTTATCAACGAACAGCAAGAGGATTTTACTAGACTTGATTTTTTAGAAAATATCAAAACAGAAACCGAGGCAATCAGAAAAGTTAGAATCGGACAAAACTTTTTTAGAAAGACAATTTTAGCCCTATATAACTATCGTTGCTGTATTACAGGAAATCCCATTCCTCTGTTACTAACAGCTAGTCATATATTACCCTGGAGTCAATTTCCTGAACAGCGTTTAAACCCTCATAATGGCTTGTGCCTAGCTCGTACTCATGATACTGCTTTCGATCGAGGTTTAATTAGTTTCGATGAGGATTTAAGATTAATTATTGGCCCTGAGATCGAAAAAAAGGCTCAGGATCAAGGTAGCGAGACGTTAGAACTAAATTTTATCAACTATCGCGGTAAAACTTTAAATGTTCCCGATCGCTTCTCACCAGATTTAGATTTTTTAAACTATCATCGCTATCATATATTTCAGGGCTAAAAATAGGATAAGATAAGTTAAATTCTCAATTGCACTACTTTGTTTATAATTGAGTTTGTCTAAAACACTTTTGCAATTTCAGCTTGTGTATAAAGTTTTATCTAAGGATTCAACATTTCTGACCTATGCGGTTATCTATATTTTTCTCAAAAATAAGGAAATCAAGAATATTGATCAACATAAGTACCTAAGCAAAATTAATTAGGGTTTGCTGAATAAATCTAAAAACCTTACAGGAAAGGGCTTTTAGCTTGATTGAGAGCTTCCCAAATGCACTTAAATCTGCTAGAATCTCTTAAAACCCTTGCATCACCC